>CAZHIZ010000052.1:0-12973 GCA_964532875.1 uncultured Caldithrix sp.
ACTTTTTTAATTTCCTTACCTTCAATGCGATGTTTAACAATGTCACTTTCCAGAACAATGGATTGTAATGCTTCGCGATTTCGGGCTTTTTCAATATCCACTTTTATTGTGCCGCGAAATTTCCCGTTAATTTGTACAATGATTTCCACCGTATCCTCTTTGAGGTACTCTTTATCATATTGGGGCCAGGGCTCATAAGCCAAACTTTGCGTATGCCCCAGGCGCTCCCAAAGTTCTTCTGCAATATGAGGAGCAAACGGGCTCAATAACAAAATAAACGGCTCGAAAATGGATTTGGGGCGTTTGCTCCATTTATAGGCTTCGTTTACAAAAATCATCATTTGAGCAATGGCCGTATTAAAAGCCATTTCTTCGATGTCCTCGGTCACCTTCTTAATGGTCTGGTGCAGCACCCGTAATTGTTCCCGCGTAGGCGCCTCATCCGTAACCAATGATGATAAGGAATCGGTTTCTTCGTCAATAAGCAAGCGCCAAACGCGGTTTAAGAAGCGATGAACCCCCTCTACCCCTTTCATGCTCCAGGACTTCATGTCTTTTAACGGGCCCATGAACATTTCGTAAAGACGTAAAGAATCGGCACCGAATTCCTGAATGATTTGATCCGGATTGACCACATTGCCACGGCTCTTACTCATTTTATAGGCCCGTGCTTCAATTCGAATATCCGGATGGCCTTTCAATACGAAAAAATCACCTTGCTTTTCAATTTCATTCTCGGAAAGTTTTTTACTCTTTAGCGCTTCGCCCGTTTCTTTGTGTGTCCCGTCCACATTGACCAATTCCGCAGAAACGGGATTCCCCTGCGCATCCAGATAAAGCGT
This sequence comes from uncultured Caldithrix sp., assembly GCA_964532875.1. Taxonomy (GTDB): domain Bacteria; phylum Calditrichota; class Calditrichia; order Calditrichales; family Calditrichaceae; genus Caldithrix. The sequence goes on from CAZHIZ010000052.1 coordinate 843, forward strand.
GTATTCCGTTTCTCCTAAAATGATACCCTGATGAACCAATTTTTGGAAGGGTTCTTTGGTCGAAACCACACCGATGTCGTACAAAACTTTGTGCCAGAAGCGGGCGTACAGCAGGTGTAAAACGGAATGCTCCGCTCCGCCCACATACAGATCGACCGGCATCCAGTACTTTTCTTTTTTAGGATCTACAATTTTTTCGTCATTATGCGGATCGATGTAACGCAAATAATACCAACAAGAACCGGCCCATTGCGGCATGGTATTCAATTCACGCCGATAGATTTTACCGTTGATTTCCACATATTTCCATTCATCCGGGGCGCGGGATAATGGCGGTTGAGGTTCCTCGTCCTCATTTTCGGAAGGCCGCGGCTTAAAGTCTTCCATGGGAGGTAATTCCACCGGCAAATCCTCTTCCGGAACGGGCAGAATTTCTCCGTCTTCGCCGTACAAAATGGGAAAAGGTTCTCCCCAATACCGTTGGCGGCTAAAGAGCCAATCGCGTAATTTGTAATTGACTTTGGCCCTGCCGATGCCCTTTTCTTCCAACCATTTGGTAATTTTCTTTTTTGCTTCCGGTACGGGTAACCCGTTAATGCTGAATTCATCATTGGCCGAATTCACCACAATGCCGTCTCCCGTGTAGGCTTCCTTAGAAATATCGCCGCCGGAAATGACTTCACGAATCGGAATGTTGTATTTTTTGGCAAACTCGTAATCACGTTCGTCGTGAGCGGGTACGGCCATTATGGCTCCCGTTCCGTAACTGATTAAGACGTAATCGGCAACCCAGATAGGAATTTTTTCATTATTCACGGGATTAATGGCGTAGCCGCCTGTAAACACACCGGTTTTTTCTTTTTGCAGCTCGGTGCGTTCCAAATCGCTTTTTTGAGATGCTTTCAATTGATATTCTTTAACTTCGGCCCGATGCTCTTCCGTAGTCACTTTTTCCACCAAAGGATGCTCGGGCGCCAGAACCATGTAAGTTGCGCCAAACAAGGTATCCGGCCGTGTCGTAAAAACGACAATCTTTTCGTTTAAGCCTGCAACGGGGAATTCCACCTCGGCGCCTTCGGAACGGCCGATCCAATTTCGCTGCATTTCTTTGGTGCTTTCCGGCCAATCCAATTCGTCCAAATCTTCCAGAAGTCGATCGGCATAAGCGGTAATTCTCAACATCCATTGACGTAAAGGCCGCCGATACACCGGATAACCGCCCCGTTCGCTTTTTCCGTTGATCACTTCTTCGTTGGCCAGAACCGTACCCAGCGCCGGACACCAATTAACCGGAACCTCCGAAATGTAGGCCAGACCTTTTTTGTACAATTGTAAAAAAATCCATTGGGTCCATTTGTAATATTTGGGATCCGTAGTATTGACTTCGCGATCCCAATCGTAAGAAAACCCCAATGCTTTTAATTGACTGCGAAATTTTTCGATATTTTTTTCCGTGGTAATTTTGGGATGTGTACCGGTTTGGATGGCATATTGCTCCGCCGGTAAACCGAAGGCATCCCAGCCCATGGGATGCAACACATTGAAACCTTTCATACGTTTGTAACGCGCCATGATGTCCGTGGCGGTGTAGCCCTCCGGATGCCCTACATGAAGTCCGGCACCGCTGGGATAAGGGAACATATCCAGAACGTAATATTTGGGTTGATCAAATTTATCTTCCGTGCGGAACGTCTTTTTTTCATCCCAGTATTTTTGCCACTTCTTTTCAATTTTGTTAAACGGATACGCCATGGTAGTCACCACCCTTTTCTGTCTGTTTATTACCGATTTAAAAGTGCTAAAGATATTAAAAAAACCCTTGCCGTGCAAGCAAGGATTCGTTTTCCGACAATCCTGAATTTTGCGATAGGACCAAATAAGAAAATCAGTGTAAATTCCCAGCCGGTTTAATTGTATTAAGGCTTTGTGAAAAACCGTTACCTTAAATAGCTGAGTTGCGTTTCATTTTGCATCAAGTTGGCCGTGCGTTCTTTAAATCTAACGTGTCGTCCAGAGTTTTTGCAACCACGGCTTCAACCGAGCGTTCCAGCGGGCATACCCCTTGGCATTAAGGTGCAATCCGTCCGGGGCATACAAGGATGAATCCGGCTTACCGTTTTTTAATAGTACATCAGCCAGATTTAGATAATACAGTTGATCGTCCTGACGATTAAAGGCTTCGATTTTGTGATTGGCGGCCTGCATTTGCGGCCAATCTTTCCAGCGTAAAAGACTCGGTTTGATGGAAATAAATATTAATTTGGCTGAAGGGAAATCGTGACGAAAACGTTTTACAAACGTGCAATAATCTTCAAAAACCTGCTGCGGACTTTTACCGAAAGCGATATCGTTATCCCCTTCATAAAAAACCACAAGAGACGGTTGATATTTTTTCAGCAAAACGTCGTAATAGTACAAAACATCGGAAAGATGCGATCCGCCAAACCCGCGATTGATCACGGGAAATTGCGGAAAGGCTTCATGGGTCCACCATTTTCGTATGCTGGAACTGCCCAAAAACAAAATCGCATTTTCGGGGAAACTGTTCTTTTTATCGTATTGCACAAAGGCATTCACTTCCTTACGGAAGCGCAACGGATCCGGATTTTGCTTTTGACTGGTTTGCGCCTTTAGAGGAAAAATAAAGGGCAGCAAAATAACCGTAATAACGAATGAAATAAAGGGGCGCATCGCTTTCTCCTTAATGATGATTTGTCGGGCTAAGGACTTCAGGAATTTTCTGCAAAATTTGTTCGGGATTGTAAGGCTTCTCGAAAAAGTACAGATGATTTAGGCCATCCAATTGCTCTTTGATATTCGGTTCAATGAATCCACTGGTCATAATAATCTTTACTTCGGGATTCAAATTCCTAATGGCACGGGCCACGAGCAAGCCGTCTTTTTCAGGCAAATCGAAATCGAGAATGACCAGATCAATCTCTTTTTGCATTTGCCGGTACTTTTCAACGGCTTTGTCTCCGGAATAGGCTGTTAACACTTTGTAGCCGTGAGTTTCCAAAAGGTGGCGCAACATCTGGCTTAATAAAACATCGTCTTCAATTAAAAAAATACGGGCGCTTCCGAATAAGATTTTGCGCTCGGACTTTTGCCCTGACTTTTGTGGCGCAGGGCCCTTGGGGCTCAAAGGAAAATACAAATGAAAAGTTGTGCCCTGCCCCACCCTGCTTTCAACATCGATATGACCGCGTAAACTTTTTACAATCCCGAAAACAACCGAAAGCCCCAAACCCGAACCGTGCTTTTTGGATGTGTAAAAAGGATCGAAGATAAATTTCAATTCCTCGGTTGACATGCCAATGCCCGTATCTTGCACCATTAAATGCCCATAATCCTGTTTTGCATTTTGGTCGATTTGCGGCGGTAAATTGGGGGAAGATACTTTTTGGGTACGAATTACAATTTGTCCTGTTTTTTCTGAGGCTCGGATGGCATCAATAGCATTTAAACAAAGATTAACCAAAAGCTGGTGTATTTGAATTTGATCCGAAACGATGTACATGTTTTCCCGCGATAGCTTCAGTTGATAGGAAATGGTTCTCGGTGTAGTTTGTTTAAGCAGATTAATCACATTTTTAATTTCTGCATTCAAATTTAAAATTTCATGTTTCGGCTCTTTTTTACGGGCAAAAGTCAATAAATTTTGTACCAATGTTTTACCGCGTTCCACTGCCTGACGAATGGATTCCAATGGAATCTTGAATTCTTCTCGTTTGCTAACCAGCTTTTTTAAAAGCGCGTAGTTGCCTTGAATGATGCCTAAAATATTGTTGAAATCATGTGCAATGCCACCGGCCAATAAGCCGATCGACTTCATGCGTTCGGCATGACGCAAATCTTCTTCCAATAATTTGCGATCTGTAATGTCACGGCCGATGCCGTAAACACTCCGATTTTTACCGCTCAATGTAAGCGGAGAACAAACCATTTCAACGGTTTTAAACCCGTCATTTGTCTGAATACGAATTTCGTAAGGTTGTTGAAATTTTCCGTTTAGACAATCCTTAAAACGTTTGCGAAAGGTGTTGCGATCTTCGCTCAATACCAAATCGAAAAAGGAGCGCCCCAGCCAATTTTCAATGCTTTGCCCGGTAATGGTGTTAAAAGCGGGATTTAAGGATTCGATGACTCCCCGACTGTCTAAAATAAAAATTAAATCGGGCGCCGTATTGAACAAAGTTTTGTATTTGCGTTCGGTTGCGGCTAAAGACAGTTCGGTCGATTTCCTTTTTAACGAGCTGACAAAGATACTGGAAATGATTTTTAGCAGATTAATGTCTTCTCTGGGCCAGAATTTGGGCAGACGCACGGAATCGAAACCGATAAAACCCACCAATTCCTTGTTCTCGATCATGGGCACCACGATCAAGGATTGAATGTCCTGGGCTTCCAGTATTTTTTTCTCTTCTTCGGCTTCCGGCGGTAGTTCCGAAACGCGGGGGATATGAATAATTTCGTGTTTCAGCAACCGTTGCATCCACCAGGGGACAATCTTGGACGGTACCCCCTGTAAATTTTCAATTTGCGGTTCAATACCCTCTGCACACCATTCATGTGTGTTGTCCATAATTCGCTGATTATCGCGAAACAAAAACACATAGCTGCGATCCACATTGGCGTATTCACCCACAATCTGCAAGGTTTTATTGATAGCTTCATCCACCTTGTACGTTGGTGTTTGGGCAAACATGGAAGAAACGGTGGCAATAATGGTTTCTAATTTTTTATTGGGGATTGTTTTTTGTGATTCGACGCTAATGTACGAAATATGGACACCGATTCCCGCAAACCCCATGATTGTACCGGAAGCATTTGCTAAAATACTCAAATTCCAGAGCATCTGAACGGTATGTCCATTCTTTATTTTTACCGGTAATTGAATAGTTGTGGGAATTATTTTGTCGCTTAAGGCCCGGCTAAATAGGTGACGGTAAAAAGGTAATTCAGCTGCTGGTAAAAAGAGGTCGAAAAAATTTTTGCCGTAAATTTCGCTTGCTCCGTAACCGGTAATTTTTCCAAATAATTGGCTGCTAAACAAAATCGTTCCCTGCGAATCTAAAATAATGCCGGCAAAACGGATGTTTTTAATAAAATAACGCAATTGAGGCAGAAACAATCGTTCTTTGGTTTCATTTAGAGAAAAAAACAATAGAGAGAATGTTTCGGAAAGAATGCGTACAAATATGCCGAAAAAAATGGTACGATCCGCTAAAAACAGAACGGTTTCCACCACCGTCTCGTGTAAAGGTACCTGCGTATTGCGGAGATGTGTCATTATTTCTTTCGGAATGTGAATGACATCGGGTAGCCGTTTTTTCTTTAAATCACTAGGCGAAAGTTTGAGCAGTTCGGACGCTTTGGTATTTGTTTGGGTGATGCGCCAATCTTTGCGCTTAAAATAAATGACCCCGATGTTTTCCTGTTCAATTAAAAAGTCATTCATCGTTTTTACCGTTCCGAAGTATTTTTTGCAAATGTTTTTCCCCTGCGGATTTTCTTCACGAAAATCCCGGGCTTAGAATAACCGGCAAAAAAATGTCCCGGCTGCCTTTCCGGTAGTACCATTTGTGTTACAAAACGTTTTCAAAATAGGATGTTAAAAAAGACAATGCAAATCTCGCTTAAAAAGAAGGCGGAAAGCACAAGTTACCAACCGCCCCCTTTTGAATTCCCAAACGATACAAAAAGATAGCACCCTGTTGTCTTAAATGGTTTTAGTCCACCAGGTGCGTACCCGATTGCCCACGTTCTCAAAGATAAGATACATGATGGGCACGATGATTAAGGTCAAAAGCGTGCTGGTGGTTAAACCGCCGATAACGGCCCTGGCCAACGGTGCCCAATTTTCGGAACCGCTGCCCCATTCGAAGGCAAGGGGAACCATGCCCAGAATGGTGGTCGATGCGGTCATTAAAACGGGGCGCAAACGAACACGTCCGCCTTCCTCAACGGCCTGTTGCAGGTCCATTCCTTTACGCCGTAATTGATTGATGTAGTCCACCATGACAATTCCGTTATTCACCACAATACCGACCAGCATCACGATCCCCACCAATGCCATCACGTTTAACGTGGTACCGGTAATCAGCAGGGCCACAAACACGCCGATTACGGATAAAGGAACGGTGAACATTATGATGAAAGGATCGACTAACGATTCGAATTGCGAAGCCATGATCATGTAAACCAGAAGAATGGCGGCAAAAAAGGCCAAAGTTAAGTACATGAACGATTCACGCTGATCTTCGGCCGTTCCGCCGATATTTACCTGAAATTCCGCCGGAATATGCTCATCCCGAATAATTTTCTTTATTTTCCGTACGGCTGAAGAAAGATCGATTCCGGACAAATCGCAACCTACCGAAACGTAGCGCTCCTGATTTTCACGGTAAATAGTCGTGGGTGCCGGGGCATCTTCCACGCGGGCCACCTGTTGCAATTGAATCATTTTGCCGCTCACCGTGGGAATGAGCAATTGCTTTAGCGCCTCTTTATTTTGGCGATACGGTTTAGCCAGACGCACCATGATATCGTATTCATCGCCTTTTTCACGATAGCGCGCCGCCACTTTGCCCTGAATGGCGGTGGAAATAATATCCGCCACCTGCATGGTCGTCAATTTCAAATCGTTTAACCGGCGGCGATCCGGAACAATGCGGATTTCCTTACCGCCCGGTTTCATATTAATATCGATATCCACCAGACCTTTTATTTTTTCCATTTTGGCTTTCAGGTGTTTGGCAATGCGTTTGGATTGCTCGATATCGTTACCGAAAATTTTAATGTCGATCGGCCGGTCGGTACTAAACATTCCGGGTTGAATAAACTGGTAAGTAACGCCCGGCAATCGATCCAACTCCTTACGTATCTGATCTTCGATTTCGGCCTGAGATCGCTTGCGTTGCTCCATGGGTTTCAGGCGAACGCGAAAATTAATGGCATTGCTTCCCGAACCGCCGAACAGGGCAAAAATACCTTCTCCCTGACCGAAAATGGAAAGGACGTCCGTAGCTTCAGGAACATCATCTTTAATGATCTTTTCCAGAGCCAAAACGGTTTTACGTGTTTCGTTTAAGGGAGTGCCCTTTTCGCGGAAAACCGTGATGGCAATAAATCCCTGGTCGGATTTCGGTAAAAAATCACCGCCGATAAACGGAATGATCAAAAGAGAAAGGACAAACAAAACACCTGTGCTCACCAGAACCAGAGTTTTGTGTTGCAATGACCAGTGCAAGGTACGGCTGTAGCGATCGGTCAGATTTTGCAAGAAACGGCCAATTTTGTTTTTCAGCCGGGCCAGGCGCACTTTTTTCATCTCCGATTCCAGACGCAAAATCCGCGATCCTAACATGGGAACCAATGTAAGTGCAACCAGCAAGGAAACAAACAAGCTGAACGTAATAGTAATCACCATGTCTTTAAAGAGTTGCCCGGCAATACCCGGTACGAACAACACGGGTAAAAATACTCCAATGGTGGTTAGAGTGGAAGCCGTAATGGCCATGGCCACTTCTTCGGCTCCGATATTAGCTGCCGTAAAACGGGGCTCACCGGCTTCGCGATGACGATAGATGTTTTCCAGAACGACAATGGAATTATCGACCAGCATGCCGATGGCCAGAGCTAAACCGGCCATGGAAATGATATTTAAAGTCAAATTTGCCAGCATCATCACGGCAAAAGTGGCAATGACCGAGATGGGAATAGCCAGGCCCATGATAATACTACCGCGAATATTGCGCAAGAAGAAATAAATAACCAGAAAAGCAATGAGAAAAGCCAATAATGCGGTGTTTCCCAGATTGCCGATGGAACTCATGATGTATTCCGATTGATCGTACACCATGCGTAATTCCACGTCCTTCGGCAACATTTCCCTGATGTCCGTTAAGGCTTTGCGCACATTTCGACAGGCCTGCACCGTATTGGCATCCGATTGTTTGTACACGCGCAAGTACACGCCTTGATTGTAATTTACGCGCACATCGCTGGTCAATTCTTTGTAGCCGTCTTCCACGTTAGCCACATCCGCTAATATCAGGGGGCGTCCCTGTTCGTATTTGAGCAATACGTGTTTGATTTGATCCAACGATTGGTAATCGCTGGCAATGTGCAGGGTGAAATTGGTGGTCTTGGTTTCGATGGCCCCGGCCGGAAGCAAGCCCCCGGAGGCCCGAATGGCACGTACGATATCCGTAGGTGACAAATGATGGGCTGCCAAACGAACGGGATTCAATTTAATATTAATTTGGCGTTGCAGGCCACCCGCCGTTTCTACCATGGCCACGCCTTCCACCCGCTCCAACAAGGGTTCGATGTGCTTGGTACCCAATTGACGTAATTCGGCCGGACCGCGATCGGGTGAATTGATGAGAATAAAGGCAATGGGCATCATGGAAGGATCGAAGGCAAAAGTCAAAGGATCGCTGGCTCCGTCGGGTAAATATTTGCGAATCATATCGATACGTTTACGCACATCGTTTTCGGCCTGCGCCATATCGGTACCCCAATCGAATTCCAGGGTGGTTACACACACGCCCTGCGAAATTTGCGATTTGACATTTTTGACGTTCTTGGTGGCCGAAACCGCCTCTTCGATGGGCCGGGCAATCAGGTTTTCCATGTCCTCCGGCCCCACCCCCTTGTATTCCGTAATCACCCCGATAATGGGAAAATCGATTTTGGGAAATAAATCCAGCTTCAGTTGTGTAAAAGAGAACAATGCGAAGCCGACCACAATCAAATAGATCATGGACAGCGTGATGCGTTTTTTTATGGAAACTTCTATTAATTTCATGGCTACTCCGTGATTGCTAAAATTACGACACGAAACGACAGAGCACTCAATTTTGAGTGATGCGCACTTTTTGTCCGTCTTTTACCGTAAACTGTCCCACAATAATTACCCGATCACCCTCTTTCAGACCTTTGGTGATTTCCACACGATTTCCGTAGGCCAGTCCTTTTTGCACGGGAATTAATTGCGCCCGATTATTTTGTACGGTAAAAACAAAGTAATTTTTTTGAGAATAGGTTTTACCGGTGCGTCGGTCGACTTTAACCTCGGTGCGTGTCAAGAGGGCATTATCGGGCACAACAAACGTACCATTCTTGGCAGCTATTTTAATTTTGTACACACCGTACAGACCGGAAGTTAGCACCTTGTTTTTATTTTCGAAGATTACCTCCGTTAAAAAAGTCCGGCTAAGCGCATCAATTGCCGGATCAATGCGCATAATGCGGCCTTTAAATGTTTGGTTGGGAATAGCCGGAAAATGTGCTTGCACCTCTTGACCGAGTTTTAATTTATTATGATACAAGTCCGGTACGTACAATTTCGCCTTCATTAACCGCGGATTGATGATTTGGGCGACCGGCCGGCCCATGGGTACCATTTGACCCACATCGTAAAAAATACTGCCCACAATACCCGAGAACGGCGCTTTAATAAAGCTGTCTTCAAAGCGTTCTTCGGCTTGGGCATAAGCCGCCTCCATTTGCCGCAGTCCCGCCCGCGCTTCTTCAAAAGCCGATTTTATTTTTTGCCATTGTTGATCGCTTATTGCTTTGGCCCGATGCAGCTTTTGATAGCGCTCATATTCGCTTTTAACGTTCTCGTAGCGCGCTTTTGCCGAATTAAGGCCGGCTTCGGCCTGACGTTTGGCCTGTTTTAATAAACTATTGTTTAAGCGCGCAATGATATCATTTTCGCGAACCGAACTTCCGGCCGGTTTTACAATTTCCACCAGACGTTCGGAAGTTTTACTTAGGACCAAAGCATCCTTACCCGCTTGCAAACCGCCGGTAACTTCCAAAAAGGAACTAATGGAATCCGGATGCACCACCAAAACCTGCACCGGAATGCTTTTTTCCTGAGCGCTGTTTTTATTGGAATTGCAGCCCAATGCTAACAAGGCTAAGGCCAAAAAGGAAATCAAGATGCGCTTGCCCATATTCTATTCTCCTTTCAAAAACTTTATTTCTTCCGCCTGAATCGAGCTTACCGCCAGATGGTTTTCAATTTACCGATGGCTTTAAGCAACTCCAATTGTGCCACGTCATATTGATAAATGCCCTGTCGATATTGTAATTCGCTGCTCGTAAAAGCCGCCTGAGCATTTAATACATCCACCTGGGTACTTAATCCTTCTTTGTAGCTTAAGTTGGCCAGACGCAAGGCTTCCTTTGCCTGCGCGAAGGCCTGCCGTAAACTTTGCAAGTTTTCTTGCGCTTCTTTAAAAGAATTAAAGCTATTCTTTACATTTAGCAAGGCAGCCTGGCGCAACTGGCGTTGTTGAAGCCGAATCTTTTGCTCTTGAATGCGTGCTTGTTGCATTTCGATGAGACGTTTCCCGCCTTCGAACAAAGGAAACTGCACGGCAATGGCAGCCGATTTGGCCCGGGTGTAATCATCCCAGCGCACTTTGCTGTTGTCTAAAAAGGCCTGATGTTGCACATTGGCCGAAAGTACGATCTGCGGTAAAAAGCGGCCTGCGGCAATCCATTTTTGCATGCCCACGGCCTTTTTCCGAAAAGCCATGCTTTGTAAATCCGACCGACTTTGCAGGGCGATTTCCTGCAATTGGGCTAAAGGCAAATTGGCAAAATCCTTTAAAAAATTCATTTGTCGCAAGGTGTCCAATACCACGATGGAATCTTGCAAGTTAAAGTTCAGCAGAAATTTAAGATTGTCCACCGCCATTTTACGTTTGTTTTTTGCCGAAGTTAAACGCGGCAGGCTTTGCGAATAGCGCGTTTGGGCACGTAGCAAATCCAACTTAGAAGCTGCTCCGGTTTTGAAAAATTTTTGTACTTGCCGCAGATTAGCCTGTGCGGCCTGCAGGGCACGTTGATTTACCCGAACCAAATCGTTACTTAAAATGACCTGAAAGTACGCTTCCGTTACTTTTAAAGCAATGTCGGATTCTTTGTTTTTCAGTAAGGCTTGCAGAGAACGTTTACTGTACTTTTGAATTTTGTAATTGTCAAAACGCAAACCTCCCGTGAATAAGGGCAATTGTGCCTGGAAAACATGAGTAAAATTGTACTTTGTACCAATGCGAAAACTACGCCCCATGAAAACCATTAAAGGCAATTCCACATTGTTGACGGCCTGAAAATTATAATTTACGGTGGGCAGAAAGTCACTGACAGCTTTCCATTGATTTAAGGATTGAGTGCGGTAATCCTGACGCATGATTTGCAAATCCAGATTTTGTTTAATGCCGATCCCCACGACTTGCCGCCAGGTTAAAGTAATAATATCTCCGGCCGTGGCCGAGGCCAGAAAAATGAAAATCAACCCTGCGATTATTGCTTTTTTCATGTTTCCTCCATTTGTTCCTTTTTGAGGAATCAAAATTCATCTAATTGAAATCGTTCCCCTTAACAGGCGGAACAATTCAGCCAACAAATAAAGCGCACGTTGCATTCCCAAAATTCCGGTTTAAACCACGAAAAAATGCTTGAGCCAGAAGCGGTACAAGCGTTCCAGATTCTCGTCGGTCAATGCGGAATCGTCATGGAATACAAATTTGCGAATGGTCAAATGATTTAAACTACTAGTCATGGTCATCATTAATACATCCAAGTCTTCATCCGTTGCCACATAGCCTTGCTGTTGTCCTATTTGCAAGATGGAACGAAAACGCTGCATCAAATCCAAAACGTAACGGATCATCTCCACCTTAACGTTTTCGGGAATGGCAAATAAGTGAATCATGGCATGAAAGCGAAAGAATTGCGGATATTGTTGAATGAAGATTCTGCGCCCAAAAATAAGGCCGTGAATTTTTTCCAAAAAATCCTTGGGTTTTTCCACATATTCGGCATAAATTTGATCACCGATTTTTTTGGAAAAACGGATCATCTCTTTGAGCAGCGTTTCTTTGTCCTTGAAATAATAATACAGCGTCGGCTTTTGAATGCCCACAGCCTGACAAATTTCGCGGATGGAAACTTTGTCGTACCCGTGATCGGCAAAAAGCTCGGCCGCGGTTAAAAAAATGCGACTTTTGGTGTCTTCTGCATTAGGCGTCATTTGTTCACCTTACGTGTTTACCTACCGTTCGGTATATAAAATAAAACAAAAAATTCGGGAATGCAAGTTTTCC
>CAZHIZ010000052.1:13073-17476 GCA_964532875.1 uncultured Caldithrix sp.
TTTGCGCTAACGCATTTTATTAAAAGAAATTCCAAAACCGGTCGATAATGCTTTTTACGTTTAAACGGAAGGAATAGCAATGGTGAAAGCCTCTTTAATGAAAGATTTTGTTGCCCATTACGTGATTTACACGGATGATTGGTTTTTAGAAGATTCCATTGATATGGCCATTAAATTTGTGGATAAGATCGTTATTGCACGTACCTTAAGACCATGGAACGGGGACAAACGCGATTTAAGCGAAACAGAAGCGATTCTTGATAAACTTTTATTTAAATACGGAGAGCGAATCGAAATTTACGAAGCGGAATTTGAAAGCGAACAGCAACAGCGCAATTTTTTGTTGGAAAAATCAAAAGCCGAAGGTTACCGGGGTGCTTTTATCATCGATACCGATGAGATATTTCTTCCCGAGGCCTTTCAACTATTTTACAAATATATTTTAACTGAAAATCCGGCGGCCATTCGCAGTTCCTATTTTACCTTCATCAAGGATGCCAGCTTCACAGTGGCACCACCCTATGAAACCAACCTTTTCTATGTTTCATTGGAAAGCGACGTGTTCTTTGAATGGGCAAGAAGAATTAATCGCGAACCTCTCATCCTTTTTAACGATGAACCGGCCATTCTCCATTTTTCCTATTTGCGCAAATCGGATGAGGATATCCTGAAGAAAATTCAAAATTTTATGCACCATAACGACGCCGACTGGAAAAAATGGTATGATGAGGTTTATCTGAAATTTAACCGAAACTTAAAAAATTTTCATCCGGTTCAGCCTGAAGTCTGGCCTCGATTAGAGTATTTTGACGTTTCAAAATTTCCGCAAGACCTAAAACAAAAACTCCTTACAAACGGAAAATTGTTTTACTATGAGCGCGTCTTGAATAATCCACAGGTCAAACTCCATTTGGGTTGCGGAGAAAAAATATTGGACGGTTACATCAATATTGATCTGTACAATCCAAAGGCCGAACTCAATCTTGACATTGAAGACCTGAGCTACTTCGAGGATAATTCGGTCTCCGAAATTTTTATGAATGCGGTTTTCGAACATATTTACACCTTTCAACAAATGCCCTGTTTATTGGAATGGAAACGCGTATTAAAACCCAACGGATTGTTGCGTATCGATTCCATACCCGACTTTGATATTTATGCCAAGGCTTATTTCGATAAAGCCCGGGGCAATGTAAGCGAAGTTTTCGATTTATATGAAGTTTCCCGCTATACGCACGGAGAATACAAAAAGGAAAACAAATTCGGGCAAATCCACAAAGATATCTTTAACAAGGCAAAAGTACGCCAACTTATTACCGACGCGGGTTTTGAAATCGAAAAACTTGAAAACGTTCATTGGGAAGACGAACCCGTTCCCTGCAATATCAATGTTCGTGCCCGAAAACCAGAACATGCGGACAACCCGCTCCTTCAGGCCGAACGCTACTTAAATGAAGGAGAATTTGAGCAAAGCGAACAGATTTTACGCGATCTTTTAAAACGCGATCCGGATAATGCCCAGGCTTTAAATGATTTAGCGGTGATCCGCTTGCAGGAGAACAAAACGGATGAGGGTAAAAAATTATTGCAATCCGCTTTTCTGCTGGATGTGCAGGATGAGGCGATTCTTAATAATCTTTATTATCTTTACTCGAAAGGATATTTGACCCTAACAAAGGAGCAAATCAAAACCCGGAAAGATTACAACGGATATTATCGCCAGCATCAGGCCGATCTAAAAAGGCTTAACGATTTGCGAAGACAGCTTATTCAAGAAAATAAGGAAGGCATTCAAGGCATTTGCCGTGTTTGCAACGCACAAGTCAATTTTAAAATCAACCTGCCATCAAATAAAACCGATTCCACACTCTCCGTCATTTGTCCGCACTGCCAATTGAACGAAGCGCAAAGAGCGGCTTTGCATTATGTATTGGACAATGGGACGCTAAAGGAAGATACGCGTTTTTTCTTAACGGAAACCGATACGCCATTTTTCAACCTCATAAAACAAAATTTTAGCGTGCTAAATGACGATGCCCGATCTGTGCTCAAAAATCCTGCTGGCTCTAATCAACTTGAAGGGGTAAAAAACAAGAATGATTTTGTGATTGATTTTGAAACCTTGAATCACGCAGATGACTACCGCGGATTGCTTAACAATTTCTTTCAATTATTGCGTGAAGACGGTACCCTTTTATTGACCCCGGCCTTCGATCCCAATTTAAGCCGTCGAATTGCCGTTAATGAAACCGATAAAAATGACGATTCCACAAGCGTGAAACTGAACTTCCGTTTCGGGTGGCATTTACTCAACGATTTACATGATATTGGATTCAAAACGGCTTTTGTCCTGTTTGTTTGGTCGCCGGTTTTTGGATATTACACGCCGAATTCCTTAATTGTAGCCCGAAAATAGAAGGACAATGAAGTCGCGAAAATTCCGCTCAGGCCGGTTGTCTTTCCCGTTCGGCAACGGTTTGCAAGGCACGGGTTACGGAGCCCTCGGCAAAAAAGAGCGTTACCCCTTTTTCATGGAGCCGTTGCTGCCCTTTGCGCCCGATGCGTCTTGCCAATAATGCTTGACATTCCGGGACTTCATTGTACACATCCAGAGTTTTTTCATGTTGTAAGGTTTTTTGGTAAATATTCCGGCGTCTTTTCAGGAAGGTAAAACGTCCGTTTTCCAGAACGTACAGGTCAAAATAAGGCGCCTGGCCGAACATTTTGGGAAAGATGGCACTACCCTGCTCGTCCGTGGCCACGGCCAGACAGCGACGTTTTAGTTGCGCCACCAGGTAAAAATTGTCCCCGGCCTGTCCCTGTTTTAAAATGCTGAAATTAAAGTTTGACAGCTTTTGCCCGATTTCATTCGGATCGAAATACGTTTCGGCAATTCCCGTTTGCGCGCCCTTCTTCCAATCCACAAGTACAAAGCGTCCCGACCAACTTAAAACTTCCTGCAGCCCTTTAAAAAAGGCCAAAATATTTTGAAAATGGTGCAGGGCATGTACCGTGTAAATCAGATCGAAACGACGGTTTAATTCGCTGATATTTTCGGCATTTAGCGGTAACAATGTGATTTTTCCCTTGCTGCTTTGCGGAGCAAAGGGATCGATCCCCCAAGCGGGTACCCGGAACATCGCCGCGATCTGTTCTAAAAACGCGCCGGAACCGCAGCCCACATCAAGAACCGCCCGCACATTGCCGGCAAATGTGCCGATCAGGGTTCTTGCCATTTCATGGGCATCCGCGGAAGCGTCGAATTCCAGTTTAGACACGCTCACCCTACTTTTTAGTCATTTTAAACAAACGCATGGTATTAAGAAACCAAAAATGTTCTTCAAAATTGTCAAAGCCCCATTCCTTAAAAATGGTCTTCCAGTCACGTTCGATAAAGTCAAACGCCAAGGGGCATTCCACGGCTTTAAATCCCCAACGGAACCAAAAGGGTTTGCTTTTAAAATCGAATTCGTTAAAATCCAACAAAATAAACTGGCCGCCCGGCTTGAGGGCTTTGCGCGCGTTTTCGGCAATAATTTTACGATTTTCCTGCGTGAAACCGTGAAAAACAAAAACCATGATCACTTTGTCAAACTCGTTTTCAAAAGGCAACGGTTCGAGAATACTTTGCACATGCAAAGACACATTGGGCAAATCCCGGCATTTCTTTTCGAATTGGGCAATCATTTCCGCCCCTTTGTCCACACCGACAATGCGGCCCTGTTCGTTCAAATATTGCGCCATCAGGCAATCGTTGTGGCCCGTACCGCATCCCAAATCCAAAATGGCATCCGTCGGACGAATCTCCATTTTTTTAATGGCCGAACGCAAAAAGCGACCGTACATTCCCAGACTGCCGATCTGCATGATTTGATCGTAAAACTTGGCCGTAATACCCTTGATTTCCACCTTGGAAACCGATTGATCCAGTTGCCGTTCCATATTTACACCAACCTTTCCGTACACGTTTCGAATTTTCCTTTCGCAGGATTAAAACAGCGGAAAAGAGAACTGTTCCCTTCGATTAAGTCATTAATGGCTTTTTCGATGGATGATTCCTGACTAATCACCGGTTTGACACCCCGCTGCACCAATTTGGGAATGGA
This sequence comes from uncultured Caldithrix sp., assembly GCA_964532875.1. GTDB lineage: Bacteria > Calditrichota > Calditrichia > Calditrichales > Calditrichaceae > Caldithrix. The sequence continues at coordinate 17,180 of CAZHIZ010000052.1, forward strand.
GTGCATGCCCATGCTTTTGGCTAAAAAAATCCGACAATCGCTCAAAAGCCTCATGATATTCTTGGCTTCGCCGTGCGCATGCTGCCGGGCGTTGTCTTCTTTTAAAAACGGGTTTTCAATGACCTTGGTACCCACAATTTTCCCATTTTCAACTTCAAACACTTTGTAATATTTGCTTTCTCCAAAATGGCCGCTTCGGATGGTTTGCAGATCGTCGCTTCCCACTGCTATTTTCATACTCTCTCCTTAATCGTGTTCCTTCGTTTTTTACTGTTTAATTTCAATTTGATGCCGCTA
>CAZHIZ010000052.1:17576-21756 GCA_964532875.1 uncultured Caldithrix sp.
TTGATTTCATTGACGTGCAGGCCCAAAATTTCTTGCAAATCGTTCAGGGTACAGGGCCGTCGGCGAATGGTTTCCAGAATGGCAGTTTCCGTGTCTTTACGGTACGACTTCTTCTCAACCCGCGTTTCGGACCTGGCGATGATTTCGGCATTAGGCAATTGCCAGAAATTAAGGATTTTTTGCAATTCTTCCCGCGTGGCGGCACGAATCGTAGAAATGGCTCCGGGCCGATCCAGCGTATTTAACTGAATGCGATCCGCCTTAATTTCAAGAATGGCTTCTTTTAGTGCTGAGAGTTCCCGAGGGGTGTCATTCAAACCGGGTACAATAAATACTTCCAACCAGATTTCTCCTGAATATTCCCGACGGAAGGCAATTTCGCCTTCGATCACCTGCTGGATATTCAGTGCGGGATGCGGTCGGTTTATTTTCTTAAAGACTGGTTCGGTAGCCGCATCTAATGACGGGACCACCACATCGGCCGTTAAAAGCGCCTGCCGGACTTCAGGTAAATAAAATAACGTGCCATTGGTTAAAACGGCTGTTTTAAAGGGGAATTGCTTTTTCTTTTCGTTTAAAAATTCCAAGATATCGCCCACTCCCGAATGCAGGGTCGGTTCACCGGAACCGGAAAAAGTGATGAAATCCGGGGTGGGATTATTTTGCAGATAATCTTCCAACTCTGCCGTAACTTTTGCGGTAGGAACCCATTCTTTTCGTTCAAGAGTTAATTTCGTTGTGCGACCGCATTCGCAATACACACAATTGAGCGAACAGGTTTTCATGGGTACCAAATCGATTCCCAAAGAAATACCTAAACGGCGCGAGGGCACCGGGCCGAATAATGTTTGGTACATGTTTTTTTCCCCTTTCGTCACAGTCTAAATCTTCTCGATAAGCCATCCTTCCAGTACCGAAGCCAGAATCATGTACAGAGTAAGGACAATAAAAAATTTTAAACCGAAATAGTAGATCATTAAAGGAATAAAGGGAATTTTAATGGCCCGATTGTAGAGAAAAACCGCGACCAATCCGTCTCGCATTCCTTGTTGACGCAACTCTCGCAATAAGGGATACCAGGCATAAATGGACCCGTGGGTGATAATTCCGGCAGCAATAGCAATCAGCCAGCCTTTGACACCCGATTCGTGTCCCAAATATCGTTTGATCTTTTGCGGCTTTAAAAAATAATCCACTGTGGCAATTAAAATGACGACAAAAAATAAAACCGGCACAATTTCCAAAATTAATTTACCGGCCATCTCCAAAGCCGCTTTCGTTTTTTGCGGCGATACGAAAAAAAGCGGCACATACAAGAGCAAAACAACCGCTAAAAAATAGAGTCGCCCCTTTACCGAACGAGATTCCGAATTCTTGTTTTGTTTATTCATTACTACCCCAACATATTGAGTGTCAACACCGTAGCCACGGCCACGAAAAAAGCCATCACAAAACTCAGCGTATTACGTTTAACGGCAAACGATCTGCCTAAAAAGGTAACTTCCACCGGGAATTGAATAAATCCGATGGTAACCCAGGTAATAATAAAGGCCGTAACGGCGTACAGACTAACGCCGCTTTTTAACAATTCACCGCCGATGATGTAACTGTTAACGGCATTGCCGGCAAACACACTGCCTAAAACGCCTCCGATGATCGTATCTTTAAAGGGATTTCCCGAAAATATTTTTTCAATAATCTTAATCGGTACAAACGAACGGAACAAACCGAACAGCAGCAAAACACCAGCAATGATCGGTAATGCGCTGCCAACGGATTTTCCCGCTTTGCCAAAAGAAGCGCTCCAGGATTTTCGTGCTGTATTTTGGGCGGATTTCATTTGATTCATTTTTCACCCCGTTCGTTTTTTATTTTTTGAATTTGTTCTTTTAATTTTTGCATGGCCGCCGTGGCTTTATCCTGCAAAAACAGGTCCGTTATTTCGTGCGTGTATTGCGAAGGGGATGGATTGATTTCAATAATACGCGCCCCCTGCTCTTTGGCTATTTGCGGAATCAACGAAGCGGGCATGATTTCACCTGTAGTGCCAATGACCAAAAAGACATCCGCCCTTTGGGCTTCTTGAAACGAACGTGAGTTGGCCGGTTCGGGAATGGGTTCCCCGAAAAAGACAAAATCAGGGCGCAGAATGCCATTGCATTTGGGACAAAGCGGCGGAAGTTCATCCAGCGAAACCTGCGTTACTTCCACCCGATAATGACATTGCGAACAGATCAAAAAACGTGAGGTGCCGTGAAATTCGTACACGGTTTTACTGCCGGCCAATTGATGCAAATGATCGATATTTTGTGTAATAACGGCTTTAATGATGCCCTGCTTTTCCCATTCGGCCAAAATGAAATGAGCGGCATTCGGCTTGGCTTTTCCAAAATAATCGTAAAAGATTTCTTTTATTAAAAGCCAAGATTCCCTGGGATGCCGATGGAAATAGGAGATATCCAGAAACGTGGGATCGTACTTACTCCAGAGACCGTTTTCTCCGCGAAAAGGCGGGATGCCGCTTTCCACGGAAATCCCCGCTCCGGTAAAAGCCACGGCATGTTTGGCATTGATTAAGAGCCGAGCCGCCTGTTCGTAAATCTCTTCCATTGTGCATTCCTGAAAATTTTAGGTAAAAAACATTACTTGTAATCTGACAGACAATGATTGGTTGGAAGGCTCATTTTAAGCCTTAAAATTCTTTAAACAACCGGGCAAACGAGTGCCCCGGTGCCTGTACGTCGATATCCAAAAAATAGCCAAACGGGGTTTGGTAAGCTTCGTAACCGGCATTTTGCAAGCGAGCCTGGGCACTGTCGAATATTTTTTTGGTCACTTCGGGATCACCCTTTGCTTCGGAAAGGTGGGCGAATGAGTGCAGAACGATCACGTTGGTTTCGTTTTTACGGGCGGCCCATTTCAAGTTTTTGATGAGCTTTGTTTCTTTGGAACTTAAATTTTCTTCATCCTGCGGTTCCACATGAATAAAACCCACCAATGCCTTTTCGATGGATTTTTCTTCCTGAACATCCGCACTGTTTTCCAGACCTTTTACGCTGGTGCGATAAGCAAATCGATCGCAATAAAGCATTAAAACACGCATACCGTCTCCTTTGTTTGTCGTTAAAAATGTATTGGATGTCCGCGTTTAAAAATAGGGACAATTCCGCCGGACTGGTAACTGTAAAAAAAGTTAAAACTTGCTTGCAATCCGATATGAATCTGCGTAATTTTTATCACTGTTTAAAAGCTAAAGGCGCCTCATGTTTAAACGTTTAAAATATTTTACTGTTTTGGCGATTGCAACCGCTTTGCTTTCTCTTTGGGGTTGCATTAATCACGGAGCATTTTTCCCGCCGGAGACCAATTCCATTTCACAAATTCGCTTTCAGGGCTATTTACTGCAATATCCGCAATACGGAAAAATCAAACAAATGGTACGCGTGCGTATTCGTGACAAAAACGACGACTTAATTGCCATTGAAGGGGGCGCCGTGTACTTTCAGGGCCGTAAAATGCGGTTCGAAAATTATTTGTTTAATACGCCTCAATACGAATTAATTGATTACCACAAAGCATTGTTTGCCCCCGATTCCACGTACCAAATTACGCTAATGCTACCGGACAGCTCCAGGTACGATTTTTACATCCGTACGCCGGAAAAAGATCTGGTAGAATTCAATGCGCCGGCATCCATCGATTCCGGTCAATCATTCGACATCAGTTGGCGGGAAGTGTGTGCGCACAACCCGACGCGTGTGGAATTGGAATTTTTTGCTACAAGAAACGATTCGGCTCTGGACATTAAAAAATTTCTTCCCGTTTACCGGCCAGCCGTCGGACGATATCGTATTTGGTGGTCGAATTTTGCCGACTTTAAAGGTATTAAGCAAATCCATCTCACCTTGTATTACGAAACGGAAGGCAGCGTGGATCAACGACTCCTGGACAATTCCTATTTACGCTGCCAGTTTACCATGAAACGAACTGTGGACATCAATCGTTAACCATTCGCTTTTAAGACCGTGATCGTTAAGGAACCTCCAAAACTGTTCCCACGCCACCCGGCACGACCTGCCGCGAAAACCGTTCTTGAATTTCCTTTTTGTGTTGTGTGCAATGGGTAGGACAGATCAGTTGCAACCCATCAAATAATTCGTATTGATCGAAACCGTGCAAC
>CAZHIZ010000053.1:0-1264 GCA_964532875.1 uncultured Caldithrix sp.
GATTTAATTTTAGTAAAATTTTGGCAAAATCCAAAATTACTTTGGGCAAGGTTTTTTACTACGTTTCGCTTTGTTTTACAAAACTTTTACAATAGATCGCTTAAATAATCCCTATACTTAGCATAAGAATTTTCATATTATGTTTTGACTGTTACGGCTTTTATTTTAGAAAGGTTTGAATATGTATTCTTTTGACATGCCCGGATTAACAATCGGTCCGTTTAACTTACCTACACCGATTATTCAAGGTGGAATGGGAGTGGGAATTTCCCTTTCCGGACTGGCCTCGGCTGTTGCCAATCAGGGAGGTATCGGAGTTATTTCATCCGTTGCATTGGGTGTATTGTTCCACAAGGAGAACATGCATTTCCGCGAGGCGAATATTTATTTTTTACGTCAGGAAATTCGCAAGGCGCGTAAAATGACCAACGGCGTATTGGGCCTCAATATCATGGTGGCCATGTCCGATTTTGATGCTTTGCTGCAAACGGCCATTGAAGAAGAAATCGATATTGTTTTTATGGGAGCGGGTTTACCCTTGCATTTTCCTAAGGGGTACACACCGGAAATGATTCAAAAAATAAAAACGCTGTTTGTACCCATTGTTTCTTCGGCGCGCGCGGCCAAACTTATTTTTAGTTATTGGGCCAAAAATTTCGGGCGCATTCCGGAAGCCGTTGTCGTGGAAGGCCCCAAAGCCGGGGGACACCTGGGTTTTAAAGTCGAACAGATCGATGATCCCAAATTTCAATTGGAAAACATTATTCCGGAGGTAGTAGCCACCGTAAAAGAATTCGAAGAACGTTACGATCGTGAAATACCGGTTATTGCCGCCGGCGGTATTTGGGATGGAGCCGATGTTTTGAAATTCCTTAATTTGGGCGCCAAGGGGATTCAAATGGCCACGCGTTTTGTGGCGACCAATGAATGCGATGCCTCCGATGCGTTTAAGCAGGCTTACATTAGCAGTAAAAAAGAAGACATCATTATTATCGAAAGTCCGGTCGGATTACCGGGACGGGCCATTCGAAATCAATTTTTGGATGATGTTAAAGCCGGCCAAAAGAAACCGTTTAAATGCTCCTGGAAATGTCTGAAAACCTGCGATTACCGCACAACGCCTTATTGCATAGCCGATGCCTTAACCAACGCGCAAAAAGGGCTTTTGCTAAAAGGGTTCAATTTTGCCGGCTCCAATGCTTACAAGGTGGATCGGATTATTCCTGTAAAACAATTATTCGATGACCTGCAGGCAGAATACCGT
>CAZHIZ010000053.1:1364-21678 GCA_964532875.1 uncultured Caldithrix sp.
AATCTGAAAGAATGTCCATTTTATTTAAGTACCATCATCTTTTTACTATCCGAAAAATTCTTCGTTGTCAAGGTGTAAATGTAAATTCCCGAGGCCAAATTTTCACTGTTTAAGGTAATACGATGCGCTCCGGCCGGCATTTTGCGGTTTAATATTGTGCGCACCAATTGCCCGTCAACCGTGTAAATCGCTAAGCGAATATGACTCGCCTCAGGCAGATCAAAAGCGATGGTGGTCGTGGGATTGAACGGATTCGGGAAGTTTTGTTTTAAGGCAAAGTGTTTGGGAAGGGTTTTGGGAGTGATACGAATGGCTGTGCCCGTACCGTGAACCGCTTCGGCATTGGCGGCCGCCCAACTCATGGATTCATCCGTGTGGCAGGTTAAACAGGTAAAATCCATAGTCAAATATGCCTTCCCTTCGGCATCTTTACGCACATATTTGCCGTCATCGGTGATGAATTGCCAGGTGGTATCTTTGGTAATACGGAAAATGTGGCTGTGTAAATCGCCTTCGCTTACCGAACCGCCTTTGTAGTTAATCGTAATGGCATCGGCCGATTTACCGGCGTAAGCCATGTGGCAGGTGTAGCAGCTTAAACCCTGCATGTCGGCAATTTTGATTTCCATGGAGGCATGGCAAGTTTTGCAGGTTTGATCTTCTCCCTTAAAACCGCCCATATCGTAAATGGTGCTTTTGTGGGGATCGTGGCAAGTGCCGCATTTAAAAGATTTATGCGGTGAAGCCAGCAACTCTTCATACTGCTCGTGATGTTTGACGTTTTTGCCGCCTGTAGCGTCGATCATATTTACATCGCCACGGATGTGGCAATCGGCGCAATTTTCCGTTTTGGACGGTTTAACGTTGGTGGGGTCTAAAGTGTGGGCTTTGGCCGGGCCGTGGCAGGCTTCGCATCGCACCCCCGGTTCAACCCAGGTGCCGTAAATACCGGGCAGGCTGTCCTGGTGCGGACCGTTCTCGCCCGTGGCAACCCAACCGGTTGTGTGGCAGCTTCCGCAGGTGTAAGGTTTGCGGGGCGCCTTGTCGGGATCATATCCAATCCAATGCGCATCCAGCCCCAGATGAGCCTTAGCCAAATTATATTGACGAATGCTGTCGCCGGTTAAGATGTAGCCCTCGGAATCCATAAATCGCGCTTTCCAGCCGAAGCCACCGATTAAGTAAGAAATATCGTCCCAGGTTTTATCTGCCGGAGGATTGGGAACGCCCGGAGAAGTGCCGTCCGGAAAAACAGGCGGGGCGCCGTTGATTTTGGTTAATTTGTGCGGATGACCGGTTTTAATAAAGGTGTCGTAGATGGCGGCATGACAGGTTTTACAGGTTTCGGAACCGGCATATTCTTGTGCCGCTAAAACGGACACAAAAGCCAACGAGAGTAGTAAGGTGAAAAATCCGTAACAAATACGTTGCATGGTTGCTCCTTTCAAAAATTGGTACCAGATTTCACTTTAAATATACGAAATAGCAAATGATTTAATAGAGGGAAGTCATGAAATATTTTTCATATTGTTGGCATCGGGATTAAAATTTGATTAAAATTGACAAGGGGCAAGGGTAATAAATTTTACTGTCAGTCAGGCCTGTTTGGATACAAAAGGGAGGAAAATGCACATTTTAATAGCAGAAGATGAAAAGAGTTTGGCCCTTTCCTTGCAAAAAAGTCTGCTGGCCGAAGGATTCGAGGCCTCGGTCGTTTATGACGGCCAGGCCGTTTTCGATTTTCTGAAAAAGGAGTCGGCGGATTTGCTTATTCTGGATTGGCGTATGCCGTTTGTCTCGGGTTACGAAGTGTGTGCCACTTTGCGTAAACAGGGCAAACGCATGCCCATCATTCTGTTAACCGCCTTAAGTGATATTTCCAATAAAATCGACGCCTTAAATGCCGGAGCCGATGACTATATTACCAAGCCATTTGCTTTTAAGGAATTATTGGCACGCATAAACGCCATTATGCGCCGTACCGGTAAAAGCGGTGATGTTTTAGCCTTCGGCTCTTGCTCTTTGGATTTGATTAATCATGTGCTGAAATCGGAAGTTGGACAACTAAAACTATCGGACAAGGAATTTGAACTGCTGCATTACCTGATTCAGCACAAAAATTCGATTATTACACGCGAACAAATTGCCAAAGACGTGTGGCATCTGAATTTTTTACCATCCACCAATTTTATTGAGGCAACCATTAAAAATTTGCGCAAAAAATTATTTGAAATAACACGATGCAATCAAATTAAAACGGTTTACGGCGAAGGATACACCTTCATTGAAGAATAAATATTTTACCAAAAGCAGCTTGCGGATTATCGCTTTTAATACCTTTACCATGCTGGCATTTTACGTTATTTTCAATGCCTTTTTCTTTGCCATGTTAAATCGCCAGTTGGATAAAGAAATTGATTTGACCCTGCGCCATGAAATGGAGCATTTCAGGCGTTCCGTATCGATTGTACACGATTCGTTAAGAATCGATAACTGGAACCACGAGTTTGATGAGTCCGCATTGAAGCAAACCGCAGGTAAAGCTTATTTTTTGCAAGTTTTGGACAGGCAGGGAAATTTCCTGTTCCGAAGTCCGAACATCAAGCATCTTTCCGGCATTCCGGTACACTTCCCTTTGTATCAGGATCACCCCGTATTTATTACCTATGATGTGGACGGGTTGGAGCTACGTTCGGGATATTTGCCCGTTAAATCCCATGGTAAATTCTACGGAATCATCCAGCTTTCTACTTTAAAATCGGCCGGCAAAAAAATATTAAACGAAATTCTATTTTTTGATCTCATTAGCTTTCCGTTCTTTTTGCTGGTCATTTTAGGCATTGCCTATTTGAATGCCCAACAATATTTGGCCCCCATTCGCAAAATCATTCAAATAACGCAGCATATTTCCATTAACGATTTGAATCAGCGTTTGGATTTTAAGGCCGATTCTAATGACGAAATGGGGCAGTTGCGAGATACGCTCAATCTTTTATTTGATCGATTGCAAAAACAAATTGAACAAATAAAGCAGTTTACGGACAACGCTTCGCATCAATTGATGTCGCCCTTGACCGTGATGAAAACGGAGCTGGAATTTATTACACGACGCAATCATGAGAATTCCGAGTGTAAACAATCCTTTCTGGTTTTAATCGAACAGACCGATCGTATGATCAATATCATCAAGACGATGCTTATTTTAGCTAAAGATGATCAGGCTGCAAAAGTCGACAATACGGTTTTTACTCTTGATAAAATCTTTGAACGGCTCAAAGCGTTTTACCCCAGACGCGTGCGATTTCAGGAAGTGGGCGCGCCGATTTTCCTGAAAGGAAATCAGGAATATTTTTTAATGGCTTTGCAAAATATTATCGATAATGCACTAAAATATGCTCCGCCGGAAGAAATGGTGGACGTCCTGCTTTCGGTTACGCGCAATGAAATTCACATACGCATTAAAGATAAGGGGCCTGGAATTCCCGATGATGAAAAGTCACGTATTTTCGAGCGCTTTTACAGAGGTCGTTTAACAGCCGATAAAGAGGGTTACGGCCTGGGTTTAAGCCTTGTGGAGTCGATTGTAAAAAATATGGGCGGTAAAATAGCCGTTAAGGACAACAAGCCGCACGGGGCCATCTTTGAAATCACCTTGAAACGGCTTCATATCGAATAAAACCTGAAAGCCGCTTTTGCCGGACATACGGCAACCTTTGTTTTGTTTTTGATACCTTTACGCTTTATTTAAGCAACTGGAGATAAAATTATTTGACAAGGGGAACAAAAATGCGTATAATACACACGTGTGCGAAAAGGTGTGAGGAATTTCGGTGAAAAACAGTCCGACCATCAAAGACATTGCGGCCAAATTAAATCTTCATTACACCACCGTTTCCCGAGCCTTACGCGATCATCCCGATGTAAAAGAAGAAACACGACGCCAGGTTAAAGAACTGGCCAGGCAAATGAATTACCAGCCCAACTATTTGGCCCGCAGCTTAAAACGTCAAAAATCCAACAGCATCGGCGTCATTGTCCCCGAAATCCGTCACCATTTTTTTTCTGCCGTCATCAGCGGCATCGAGGCTGTAGCCTCCGAAGCGGGATATGTGATTTTGGTCGCTCAGTCCAATGAACGCGTGGAGCGCGAAATCATTAATACCAATGTTTTCATTGCCAATCATGTGGCCGGTTTAATTGTGTCCATCTCCCAGAGCACCCATTCTTCGGATCATTTTAAACCCTTCCTGGAACGGGGTAAACCTCTTGTTTTTTTCGATCGGGTTTGTGAAGATTTGGCCACCAGCGCCGTGGTGGTAAACGACTATGAAGGTGCTTTCAATGCCACCGAGTTCCTGATTCGCAAAGGGTATCGCAATATTGCTCATCTGGCCGGCAGCAAAAATCTGCCCATTTCTAACAATCGTTTTCAAGGCTACCGCGATGCCTTAAAAAAATACGGGATTGCGCTCAATAAGCAGTTTGTGTACTGGGGCGGTTTGCAAGAAGAAAACGGCAAGCTGGGCATGGAAAAATTATTGCGCTTAAAAAAACCGCCCGAGGCCGTTTTTGCCGTGAATGATCCGGTGGCCATCGGCGCCTACGAAACGATTAACAAACATCATTTGAAGATTCCCGACGATGTTGCCGTTGTGGGGTTTTCGGATAATCCGATTTCGGCGGTGGTAAGCCCGCCGTTAACCACGGTGCATCAACCGGCTTACGAGATGGGGCGCCGGGCCTGTGAAATTCTCTTGCAGCAAATCGAAAATAGCGAGTCTCCGCGGAGCCACAAAAAAATTATGTTGCCGACGCAATTAATCATCAGGGATTCCGCATGAAATTGAACGATTCATATATCATAAACCGTATCTTCAGTTTCATTTATTAAAAGGAGGAATTATGGGTTTCAAACGTTCTCTACAATTTATCGCTCTGTTTGGGATCGTACTTATGTTCTGGGGAAGTACGCAAGCCCAAGTGGAGGATTGGAAAAAACCGTACACCGTGGATGAGCACACGGTTCTGTTAATGCATTTTGACGGTGATTTGAGCAATGTTTCTCCCTTGTCGGGTGACGGCATCGGCTACGGGACGATTTCTTTTGTGGATAATACGGATGTGCCGGCATTGGGGCAGGCCGCCTATTTAAAGAACGATGCCCGTTCGGATTCCAGTTTTATTATCGTTCCGGATACCGTCAATTTGCGCTTGAACGGCAGTTGGACCATGGAAGGATGGGTTAATTTTCTGACCATCGGCGAATCGACCGACGATTGGCATTGGCGTCCTATGCTGTTGTGCAAGGAGTGGAATTATGCCGAAGAAACGGTGTATCTGGGGTTTTTACGCTTTTTCGGCCCGTTTTATCGTTCCGAATTTCCGGATGACGAGCTGATCCGCATCGAAGGAACCTGGGGGGTGATCTCGCCCGGTGTCACCTACCATTGGATCTTCATTCGTGATGCAGCCCACCATTACATTGCCAGCATTGTGCATGATAAAGACGGTAATCTGGTCGATTTCAAAGTTTTCCCTTACGACCCGGATGTACCGCCGCCCCGGGCTTCCGATACCAATCCTTTGAAAATCGGAACCTCTTCCATGGGAGGCGGATTTATTGACGGAATCATTGACGAATATCGTATCAGTGATATCGTACGGAAATTTGATATTCCTCCGATTATTGCCAAGGTGAATTGGCAGGATAACCAGCATGCCGCTCCGGGGCAGGACGTTGTGGTTAAGGCGGATATCGTTAATTATGCCAGCACGGTTACCAGTGCTAAATTGTACTATTCCACCGGCGGGGATTTTCTGCCTATCGATATGACTCAGGCAGACAGTACCTGGTACACGGCGACCATTCCGGGCCAGCCTTTGGGAACGCAAATTCGTTATTATGTTGAAGTGCAAAATTCTTCCGGTTACACCAGCAGCACATTACAATCGTTTGTGCGTGATTCCGCCTATTACGGAGTGGCGGTCTGGCAAGATCAATCGAAAATTTTGGATCTGGAATTCGAAAACGGTTCCGGCTTGCCTTACGATTCTTCGGAATATCATCAAACGGTTAATTACTACGGTAATCCGCAATATTCCACCGATGATCCGGCCTTTGGTCAATATTCCATGTATTTTGAAGGCGATACCAGCATGTTACGCATCGATCAACCGGCGGCCTTCATGAACTCCGACGAGTTGACCATTGATTTTTGGTTTAAAGCGGATGAATTGCGTGATGGCCCGAGTATTTTGATGAAACAACCCGAATATCATTGGGATGATTGGCAGTTTTCTTATCGCTTGTGGATGCATGATTACGGTCAGGGTGTGACTCTGTATCCCGAAGTTTACATTCAAACACCGAACGGCACCGATCAAAAATGGACGCGGGTTTGGGCTTCCGGTTACAAGGTTCTCGAACCGCAAAAATGGTATCATGTCATTTACAAAATTTCGTCCATGAATAACATCGCTATGTGTTCGTTGTACAATCAAAACGACAGCTTGCTTTACGAAGAAGGCGTAACCATTAACGGCCATCCCAAACAGCGGGAGGGCGAATTTACCATCGGCGGCGATTATGTGTGGAACGTTAAATTCAAGGGCTGGATCGATCGCTTTAAGGTTTACAATTACGCCATGGGTTTGCCTCCGGCCATTCTGGGGGTCCATCAGGGTGAGGTCTTGAATGTGGCTCCGAATTCCGCCACAAAGGTCGGGTTGGATGCCAAAAATGCCACTCATGTGTATGTCCACTATATTATCGATAACGATACCACCGATGTGGAAATGAACAAAACGGGTGATTTTAGCTACGAGGCCACCATTCCCGGGCTGGATTTCGGAAAATATCTGCTGTACTACTTTACTGCCGAGAATGATAACGGCGACATGGTCATGGATCCGCCCGATGGCATTCCCTATGTCATTGCTTTCGCCAAAGAAAAGTCCAAAACCTTAGATCTCGATTTCGAAGAAGGTTCGGGCACACCGGTCGATGCTTCGGAATATGCCAATCCCATTATTGTGCATGGAAATCCGCAATATTCCACGGATGCCAAGTCGGGTTCCTATTCCATTTCGTTGGAAGGTGATTCCAGTTATCTGGAAATTCCGGCACCTGCTCCTTTCCTGGCCAGTAACCAGATTAGTGTGGACTTGTGGTTCAAGGCGGATGCCATGCCGGCTTTTGCTACGGATTTGTTCGGAAAATTTCCGGTACGCGGCAATGCCTGGGCCTTTGGCCCGCGTTTGTGGTTTCAGGACAACGGCATCTTGTATCCGGAAGTGTACATCGTTTCCGATGACGGCTCGCCGGATCAGGCCTGGACTCATTTGCCGCTGGATACGCTCATTCAAGTCGGGCGTTGGTATCGGGTCGTAATGGAAGTGGGAACAGATACGGCCTATGCTCAACTGTACAACGAAAATAACGAATTGATCGATGAAGGCGGTGCGCATATTAACGGCCATCTGCATCCGGTTTCCGGTAAATTCACCATCGGCCATTCGCAGTTTCCGGACATGCCCTATTTCCACGGCGAAATCGACGGCATTAAAATTTACAATTACCCGATTCATTTAATGACGGCTATCGATCACAAAGGGAAACGAAATGTGCCTCGTCACTATGCCCTGTCGCAAAATTACCCGAATCCGTTTAATCCCACGACGGAAATCGAGTTCTCTCTCCCCGAATGGAGTAATGTGCAATTAGCGGTGTACAATGTGTTGGGACAAAAAATCAAGACTTTGTTCAATGCCAAAGTACCGGCAGGACGTTACAAGGTTACCTGGGACGGAACCAATGATTTCGGACGTCAGGTGGCCAGTGGTGTTTATCTGTACAAATTGAAGACCAACAAGGTACAAAAAGTCAAAAAGATGATTCTTCTCCGATAAAGCACCTCCTCGCAATAATCCCTTCTCCGATAGCGGAGAAGGGATTGTTTTCAATGGAAACGAAAACGAACGATGTCCGATATGTGAATGATTGCCCAGGAAAATTTTGTCGGAGAATTGAAATATTGTAAAATGAGGGCATAAGATCTGGTGCTCGGCAAAGACAATGCAAAATATCAGTGGCCTAATGCAAACGGGGCATAAAGTGAAGCGACGAACATTCATTCCAATTTTATTCATTATTTTTTTAGCCATTGCCTTTCAGCAATGCAAACGGACAACCGCTCCGGAAAAACCGAATATTCCGCCGACCACAACCATTGCCAACGTACCGGTAGAGGGCGATACGATTTTCCCTTTAGTACAAATTACCTGGGATGGCGGTGATCTGGACGGTTACATCGTGGGTTGTCAATACCGGTTTACGACCTATCATTTGTTTAAAGGCGATTCTTTTTCAACCGACTGGAAATTTAGTCCGGATGAAGTTCTAAACATCATTTTCGAATCCAGCGATTCGCTGAACAAACAGGTTTTGCAAATAAGGGCGGTGGATAATGACGGCGGAGTGGACCCCACGCCGGCCAAACGTATTTTTTACACCAAAAGAACCGTGGCACCGGTAACTTCCGTTCAAACACCGTTGGATGCGCACACCTATTTTTATCTGGATCAAACTACCGATTGGTGGCAAGGCATCCACCTCACGTTTTCGGCATTTGATAAAGACGGGGAAGTGGTTGATTATGCCTATGCCGTTGACGGGGGCGATTGGATTTGGACGAACGATACCTCTCTTTATTTAACTGCCGACGATTTTCAGGCACCGTTGGAAGGAACACACGAAATTAAAGTCACGGCAAAAGACAATACCAATCTGATCGATCCTGTGGGTGCCACCGTGCACATTACGCTGGTCAAACCGACTTTTGAAAAGGATATTCTCATCGTCGATGAAACCGATGAGTCGCAATTTCCGAGTAGTGCTAAGACAACGGATGCCAAGGTGGACAGTTTTTATTGGAAACTCTTTGGCTACCACGACAGTTGGGATTATCTGCAAAAAGGAATGCCTCCCAAAAAGGTCCTGGGACAATACAAAATGGTAATCTGGCATGCTGATAACAAACCGACAACCCATCCGCATCAAATTATTTACAACACGGACGATCTGGCGGATTACCTGAATGTGGGTGGTGACATGATCGTTTCCGGATGGCGCATCCTCAAGTCATTTGCCTGGGAAGAAAACTTTCCCAGAACCTTTGAAGAGGGAAGCTTTGTGCACGATTATTTTCACATTAATAAAGTGGATGAAACGCCGGCCATCCCCTCGGATATGTTTGCCGTGAACGGCATCAACGGTCTGGACGATATGTGGACGGATTCGTTAAAATTGAAGTCCTTCCCCTACCTGTACAAATTGGATCAAATCAACGTGATCAGCGAATTGGGCGGTTTTACCAAAACCATCTTTTTGTACGGCGGGGCCAATATGAATTACGTGGGGCGGCCTTGCGGTTTGCACTATTACGGCACCAGTTTCGATATCATCGTACTCGGATTCCCGTTGTATTTTATGCGGGAAGACCAGGCCGAAATTGTGGGAAAAGAGCTTTTGAAAAGTATGGGCTACTAAGCAAGGAGCGAATAACAGGTACGTTATGAAAAAGTTAATATTATTGCTTTTTATTTTAGCTTCGACTGTTTTGGCGCAAGAAATTACCATCGATTGGAAATATCACAATATCGGAAGAGTGCGGCAGCTCATCACGAACAAAGGGCCCCTATGGCCGGCGGGCTACCCTGTGCGGGATATGATCAATTGCGAATACCCGCCGGGTAGTTTCGAAGAACATATCGGCGAGGCCGGCATCTGGGTAGGCGCCATTACGCCTAAAGGTGATACACTGGTTAGCGTAACCACCAGTTGGAATCCGTGGAATTCCCATTTTGAATTCTGGCCCTTTTCCAACGAACCGTGGGATACCATCTGGGTGGCCGGGCGCAACGACACGTTGGACATCCCCTATTGGCCGAATTACGTGGGGCTTTCGGATCAGGATTTTATTTGCCGTTACAACGATTACAATCCCGTTAGCCTTAAAGATAGCTGGCATCATCCCTTGTATGTGGATGTGATACAGGTCAGCCATGCCTGGGCTTCGCCGCAGCCTTTAAATGAAATTATTTTATTCGATTTTTATGTGGTTCCGACCCGATTCAAATTACGCAAAACCTACATTACCTATTGGGCCGATCCCAACGTAGGTTACCGCTTTAGCGATATTCAGCAATTTTTACGCGACGATATGTCGTGGTACGTTCCGGACGAGCGCATGGGCTTGGGGGTAGACAGTCCCGGTGGAATCGATGGTCAGGCTTATAGTCCCATCGGTTTTAAAATTATTCCCCCCAAGGGAATTGACCCCAAAAAACTGAAATGGTCGTTTCAATGGAATCCCAGCACCAATCCGCCTGGGTTAACGCCGGCCACGGATGAGGAGAAATACCGCCTGTTAATGGACACGGATGTGATTATGGATAATCAGCAAATCCCTTCGGGCAGTCATTTCGTGATGTCCTTCGGTCCTTTTGATCTGGATGTGGGCGATACCTTAAAATTTCGCGTTGCCGAAATTTTGGGTAAAGGTGTTGACGGCGTATTGAGTACGGCCAAAAAAGTGGACTTGTTGGCTGCCAGAGATTTTCAATTACCGGCTCCGCCTCCGGCCCCGCCTCTCCGGTTTGTTACGGATAACCACAAAGTTAAATTGATCTGGAAACCCACGGCAAAGAATAATCCGGAAAACTATTTCGATCCCAATCGTGCCGACGGCGAGCAAAAACCGTTTGAAGGGTATCGGGTGTACAAAAGCACGCAAAGCATTCAGGGCCCCTGGAAATTGCTGGCCGAATACGACATTCCCGATGACGGCTACGGCAAGGAAATCGGTTTGAAATATGAATACGTGGACGAAGGTTTGCTCAATAATGTGGAATACTATTACTCCGTCACGGCCTTTTCCAAAGAAGATCGTGCCCTGAACTGGCCTTCGTTGGAATCCAGCATCAATCAAAATGCCAAAGTTGTGGTGCCCGGAACGGCCCCTCCGGCTACGGTGGGTCAGGTGGCTGTTGTGCCCAATCCCTATCGCGGCGATATTCATTACAATTCGTACAATCCCCCCTGGGAAAAACCGGAAGGTCGGCGTTCGTTTTGGATGGAGCAGGATCGGCGTATTCAATTCATCAACTTGCCGCGTGATTGCGAGATAAAAATCTACACACTTTCCGGCGATTTGGTTAACACCATCGAGCATCATGCCGGTGCCTCGGGCAGGGGGTATCATGATTGGAATTTAACCTCGTCCGTCGGTCAGGCCGTGGCCAGCGGCATTTACATGTTTACAGTGAGAGATTTGAACAACGGCAAAGTACAGGTAGGTAAGTTTGTTATTATTAAATAACCGAATCATTGGAAATTTAGTGGCTATTTTGATCATCGGGTTAAGTGGATTGCAAGCCGGATGGGCCCCGAAGCCTGTTCCGTTGCTTTCACCATGGGGGGCCCAATTGAATCCGGATAGTGTACTGCAGGAATATCCGCGGCCGCAACTGCAGCGTTCCTCCTATCTCAATTTAAACGGCCTCTGGCAATTTACAAGTGCACAGGCCGGTGATCCGGTTCCTTTTAACCAATCCCTGCCGGATTCCATTTTGGTACCGTTTCCCATCGAATCGGCCCTTTCGGGGATCATGCAGTCTACGGATTATGCCTACTATCGTCGTTTGTTTCATCTTCCTTCCGCCTGGCGCAAACAACGAATCTTACTGCACTTTGGTGCTGTTGATTGGCAAAGCAAGATTTACATCAACGGCCATTTGGTGTGCACGCACAAAGGGGGATACGATCCCTTTACTGTGGATATTACCGACGATGTCACCTTTGATTATGCCAACGAATTAATTCTATGGGTTTACGATCCCACGGACAAGGGCGGGCAACCCGTAGGTAAACAATCGGAAAATCCCCAATCGATTTGGTTTACGGCCGTAAGCGGCATTTGGCAAACCGTTTGGCTGGAAGCCGTGCCCCGGGTTTACATGACTTCACTTACTCTCATTCCCGATATCGATGCCCAATGCCTGCACGTAAAAGTGGAGCTGAACGATAGCACCTCCGCGGCACAAATAACGGTTACCGCTTTTGCCGATAGTTTGCCTGTGGCCCAGGCTCAACGATACGGCGGTGGCGGGATATGTCTTTCTATTCCCAATGTTCAGCTCTGGTCGCCCGAACATCCCTTTTTGTACGGGTTGCGTCTTGTTCTGAAAAATACGCAAGGTATTTCGGACACAGTACATTCTTATTTTGCCATGCGGAAAATCGGCCTGCTTAAGGACGAAAAGGGACGCCCGCGTTTGGCGCTGAACAATAAAATCTATTTCCAGTTCGGGCCGCTGGATCAGGGATACTGGCCGGGCGGATTGTACACCGCACCCTCGGATGAAGCGTTAAAATACGATATTCAGGAATGCAAACGTCTCGGTTTCAACATGATTCGCAAGCATGTGAAGGTGGAACCGGAACGTTGGTATTTCTGGTGCGATAAACTGGGAATATTGGTCTGGCAGGATATGCCCAATGCCCGGAATCGGTCTGATGCGGATAAGGCGGAGTTCAAAGAAGAATTGGCTGCTATGGTGCGGCATTTGCGTAACCATCCTTCGATTGTGGTGTGGACTATTTTTAACGAAAATTGGGGACGCTTCGATACGGCCAATTTGGTTTCGTTGGTGCGAACTTTAGATGATTCGAGACTGATCAATGCCAATTCCGGTTGGAATATCAACGGCAGTGACGAAGGTCTGGGCGATATTAACGACATCCACCATTACGAAGAGCCGCAAGCGCCTGTGGCCGGTTCGAGGCGGGCCATTGCCTGCGGAGAATTCGGTGGGCTGTGGCGGCAGGTGGAAGATCACACCTGGACTACTTACGACGGTTCGGGTTATGCTTCGGGTAATGCCCTGGCCAATCGGTACGTGGAGTTGACCCATCAGGTGCAGGATTTGATCCGCATCAACGGACTGAGTGCCGCCGTTTACACGGAAATTACCGACGTGGAACGGGAATATGCCGGACTGTTAACTTACGATCGGAAAGTGGAAAAATGTTTTTATTTACCGATTTACTACGCCAACCAGAATACCATTGTTACCGCCATCGATAAACAGGAAGTCAAACCGCCAAGCGAAATTCATTTGCTAAGCAATTATCCCAATCCGTTTAACGGACAAACGACGGTTTATTTTAATGTAACCAAACGTTCTGCGTTGGTTTTGCAAATTTTTGATGTTCGCGGCCGGATTGTTCGTACGTTTTTTCGTAAAACGTTGAATCCCGGCTGGCATCGAATACACGTGAAAACCGATCACTGGTCAAGCGGCGTTTATTTCTGCCGTGTAATAATGAACGGCCGTTCAATGACCCGTAAAATGATTTTAATGCGTTAAGGAAAGGTTTTTATGAATCTGTTTAAATTTTTAATATTTGCACTCGTTCTGTGGGCCTTCCCTTTGACGGCGCAAATAACAGACAGTACCTACACCAATCCTTTGACCGATGTGCAGAATATCGGCGATCCGTTTGTTTTGCAGGTGGGCGATACGTACTACCTGTACGCAACGTCCAATCCGGTGGTAAATCGCGGTTTTTATGTTTGGACTTCCAAAAACTTGGTACAATGGGAACATCATTGGCTGGCCTTCGACAATACTCTTGAAGGGAACGAATGGGGGAAAGGCGATTTTTGGGCACCGGAGGTCATTAAATTAGGATCTGCGTATTACATGGTGTACAGTGCCAGCGCTGCGGACGGCAAAAAGAAATTGGCCTTGGCCAAAAGTGACGATCCGTTAGGCCCGTTTAAAAATTTTAAAGCGCCTTTGCTGGATAGCGCGCTTAGTTGTATCGATGGCGATCTGTTTTTGGACGATGACGGAAAACTGTACCTGTATTATGTTAAAGACTGTTCGGAAAACATTATTAACGGCAAGCATGTCAGCCAAATTTACGTTCAGCAACTCATGCCGTACAGTTTTTATTTAATCGGCGATCCCGTTTTGTGTTTACAACCCAGCCAGGGATGGGAACATCCCGGTGCCGATTGGCAATGGAATGAAGGGCCGTATCTCTTAAAGCACGACGGTATTTATTATTTGATGTATTCGGCCAATTACTTTGCCTCTGCGGATTACGCCATCGGCTATGCCACGGCCAGCTCGCCTTTTGGCCCCTGGACAAAAAGCACGGAAAATCCCGTTTTAAAATCGGATTTGTCCATCGGTGTTTCGGGGCCAGGACATAACAGTGCGGCCTATTCGCCGGACGGGAAAGAGTTATTTGTGGTTTACCACACCCACACCGATCCGAATAATCCGTCCGGAGATCGTATTTTAAATATCGACCGAATGTATTTTCAAGGGGGAAAGTTAAAGATCAATGGCCCCACGCGCAGCCCGCAACCCTTGCCGAGCGGGGCCACTATTTCGTCTGTTTCTGCAAAAACACAAGGAGCAGTACACCGCTACGATTTGCTGCAGTGCTATCCCAATCCGTTTAACGGTCAGGTAACCATCCGCATTACCTTGCCCCAAAGCCGTTTTACCAGAGTGGAAATTTTAAATTTGAAGGGCCAAAGAATAAAAACCTTATGGGCCTCGTTTGCCATGCGGGGTAAGTACCAACTAAACTGGAACGGTACAAACGGTAAAGGGCAGAATGTGGCCAGCGGTGTGTATTTGTGTCGTTTGCAAAGCGGAAAAAAGTCCGTTACGGAGAAAATCAGTCTCATTAAATAGAACGAAAAAAAATGAAAGCCTACGTCTATCTTATTTTTCTTTTGGGTTTGGTTGCTGCCTTTCAGCAATGTTCCACCGGGGTCGAACCTTCGCCTGATCCGGGCGTTTTGCGTGTTATTCTGCACGGTGACGATAGCGATACAACGATTGTCATTATTGACGAGACTTATTCCGTGGATACCAGCGATGTATTTATGGTGCACGTTTTTGAGGGTAAGGCTTATCAGGGGCAGAAGTACGCCAATTTGTTCCCAGAACTAAATCAATATCATAATCCGGGAAATTATTACAATATTTTGGCGCGTGATAGTGCCAATACGCATTACCAACGATACAAAATTTTCGAAACCTATGTTCCGCCCGGTGAATACACTAAATTACAAATCGGTTTAACCGCTCGGGAATTAAAGATAGGCCAATTCGATCCCATTCCCGTTTCCTTGCCGCCTGGCGATTCATTGTTAGTGAATCTCAATTTCAATTTTACGGTGCAAAGCAACCGCATTACGGTTGTTGATCTGTCTCTTAAGCCTTTCGCCTCGGTGCAGCGATTTAAAGACACCTATTTATTCCATCGCATTGTCAATGTGCAAGACATTAAAATAATAAAACGGGATTGAAAAGATGTGGAAGCGCATTTTATTATTCGTGTATTTATTGTCGATATCCGTTTACGCCGGTAACACGGGGAAGATAGCCGGTGTGGTTACCGATAAAAACAGCGGTGAACCACTGGCCGGAGTCAATGTGATTATTAAAGGGAAACCGTTGGGAGCCGCTACCGACCAAAACGGATTTTACTACATTCTGCAAGTACCGCCCGGCGTTTACACATTGGAATTCAGCTACATCGGTTACCGCTCGGTAAATGTGACCAACGTAAAAGTACATGTGGATTTAACGACTAATATCAGTGTAAAAATGGAACCGATCGTCTTAAACGAGAGCAAACCCATTACCGTGGTGGCGGAACGACCGATCATTCAAAAAGATATCACCTCCACTAAGCAAACTACGACCCGAAGCGAATTGGAAAAATTGCCCGGTATGGAGAAAGCGCTGGATATGTTTCGTACGCAAGGAGGGGTATTTTACAATCAACAGCCTCAAGCCATCCAATTGGCCAGCGGAGTGCGTCTGCAAGTTCGTGACGAAAGTTTGAAGGATGTTCACATTCGCGGTGGCCGCGGTGGGGAAGTGTTGTACATGATCGACGGGGTTCCCGTAACGCATCCCCTGTACGGAGGGCGCAGTGTCATCGATTTGAATGTGGAAGACGTCCAGGAAGTGGAAATGCTCACCGGCGGCTTTAACGCGGAATACGGTCAAGCGCAATCCGGGGTTATTAATATTACCACCCGTTCGGGAAAGAACTATTTTGAAGGGGGCATCGAATACAAAAACGATTTGATTACGCTTTTGGGTCCCTCGTATGATACCCATTATGCTACTTTGTATTTGGGCGGGCCGGAAGTTATCAGCCGCTATCTTTTACCCAAATTGGGAATTAAATTACCGGGACAAATGACATTCTTCTTCTCCGCCAATACCAATTTGACCAATACGGAATACAACAACCACCGCCACCGCGAAATGTTGCATGTTCTGGGCATCCGTTTTCGCGAAAAACAGGACAATACCGGTAATTTGAATTTAAAGATCAATTGGCGCATAACGCCCATGTTGCGTATTGCCACCAGTTTTCACGGTTCGTGGAAACGCTGGAGCCGTTTCGATTGGTTGTGGAAATATTACCCGGATCATACCGTGGGTTACGGGCGGGATAATCAGGATTTTACATTTCGCTTCAACCACACTCTTTCCAAATCCACTTTTTACGATTTAAGCTTTGGCTATCTCGGAGTTAAATATCGGGCCTCTTTAAACGGTACCATGCCACACGAATTCTGGAAGTTTTACAAAGACAGCAGCGATACCCGGGGGCTCTCCTATGACGAATGGATCAAACTTTACCCCGATTCCACGCCGTACAAAATAAAAAGTACCATCCGTCCACCAACCATTGACGAATTAACGGGCTTTTTTAACAGTCAGGGTTATGAATGTCTATGGCGGGACGACAATACCAAAACCTTCACATTTCGGGGAAGTATTACTTCGCAAGTGCACAGCGATCATTTGATCAAATCCGGTTTTGAAGTACAATACAACGACTTGCGTTACGTGGATATCGAAGACGGCGGCTATGTGCTTTCCAACTACGGTAAGTGGCGCTTTCACCAATCTCGTAACTACTTTCCCAGACCGCCCGGAGTCGATCCGGAATTCGGCCAGAATCGTTGGGTGTTTCATGCCTTTCCCATCATCGGTGGCGCTTACATTCAGGATAAGTTCGAACACGAAAGTTTGATCATCAATGCAGGTGTACGCGTGGATTGGTTTATGCCGGGTGAGTCGGTTTTCAAAAAAGAATACAAGCGGCAATGGCAGGCGGCAACGGGCCTCAAACCCAATTGGAAGCGTTTTCGCTACAAAATTAGTCCGCGATTCGGCATTTCATTTCCCATTTCTACGCGCACGGTATTATTCTTTTCGTACGGGCATTTTAATCAATTGCCCGAACTGCAATTTTTCTACCGCGATCCCTATTCCGGCGGATTCACCGGCAATCCGCATTTAGGTTACGAACAAACGGTGCTTTACGAATTCGGTTTTACGCATCAAATATTCAAAGATTTTGCCATCGATATTAAAAGCTACACCAAGGATATCTCTCAACAAGTGGGCACAACCGCCTTGCGCGCCGCTTTAGGCGTTCCGGTATCGTTGTACGATAACAAAGGATATGCACGTGCGCGCGGTTTGGAGTTCCGTTTTGAGAAGCGTTATTCGCACTATTTTTCATCGAATTTAACTTACACGGTGCAATGGGCCACTGGATATTCTTCCTCAGCTTTTGACGATTACAAACGGTCGTTAACGGATTTTCCCAATCCCATTCGGGAACGTCGGTTAGCCTGGGATGTGCGGCATCAGGTCATTTTCGAAGGCATGTTAGCCGTGCAGAAAAAACGACCTTCATTATTCGGTTGGCGCATACCGGGCGATTGGACCCTTACCGTTCTGAGTAATTTTGCTTCCGGATATCCTTACACCCCGGGAACAAACGATTTGGTGGAATTGCAGACCAAAGAAAACACCAAAACCGGGCCGCCTATCAGCACGACGGACATGAAATTTCAAAAATACGTTTATTTAACTTCCAAGATCAAACTAACCTTTATGCTGGATGTTTTTAATATTTTTGATCAAAAAAACGTTCAAATCGGATATGGCTTCAATCCGTGGACGGGAAAGCCCTACCGATATGGTGATGTAATTGACGATCAAAATAAATTTTACACCTGGTATGATATGTACCGCCTGATGGATCCCCGGCAATTTTCCACAGGCCGGTACGCAAAATTCGGCATAAAAATCGACTGGTAAAAACGGGGATGGCTATGAAAAAATATTGTATTTTGATTTTCCTTTTTCCGTTAATGGTCTTCGGTCAGTATCAACGGCCGGGGAGTACTTCGGCCCAATTTTTAAAAATCGGTGTTAGTGCCCGTGCCGCAGGGATGAGCAATGCTTACATTTCCGTTGTAAGCGGGCCGGAAGCGGTTTATTACAATCCGGCAGGTTTGACGGGCATTAAGAAAATGGGCATTGCCTTTACCCACACCTCGTGGTTTGCGGGGATTAATCATGATTTTGCCTCCATAGGTCTCAACTTGGGGCACAACACGGTAGTGGCTTTATCCGCAACCGCTCTTTACACGGATGCCATGAAGGTGCGTACACCATTGCAACCGGATGGCACCGGTGCCACCTTTTACGCCGGAAGCTATCGGGTCGGGTTAAGTATGGCCCGCTATTTGACCAATCATGTCAGTTTTGGCGGAACTTTTAATTGGATCAATATTTATTTGGATCAGGGCTTTAGTCAAAATGCATTAACCGTGGATATTGCTGTCCTCTACAGCACCCATTATCACGGCTTTCGTTTCGGGATGATGATCAGCAATTTCGGCTCCAGTATTAAATTTGTCAACGAATCATATCCCCCACCTACAACTTTTACTTTTGGACTGAATTTCAATCCGATTCAATCGAAGCGCCACACGCTAATGGTAACGTTAGCGGCCGAAAAGCCAAATGACGGCAAGCCTGTGGGAAAAACAGGAGTGGAATGGACATTGAATCGGATTATTTCGCTACGCGCCGGCTATCGCGTCAATTCGGATGTGGAAACCTTTTCCGCCGGATTCGGTGTGCGGCTGGTTGTGAACCATTGGCCGATTCGATTCGATTATGCTTACAGCGATTTCAGTGAATTGGGCGCCACGCATCGGTTTGGCATTAACTGGTTGTGGGAGTAAGAGGTGCTGCATAAAAGCTTATTTTTATTGCTTTTGTACGTTACGATGGCTTTTGCTTATGAAGCGGGCATTCGCCTCGCCTGGGATTTTAATACGTTAAGGAAAATTTACGGAGGAAGCTCTTATTACCCGCGTCTTATCCGTTTAAAAAACGGAGACCATTTGTGTGCTTTTGAAAATTGGGCCTATCGTAACGGTAAAATCGTCGTTTCCGTTTTGGTAACGCGCAGTACGGATGACGGCCAAACCTGGCAATCTCCGGTGGAAGTGGTGCATTCCGAAGACGATGTTAAACCGTCCGTTCCCGCTCTGTTGCAGCTTAGTAACGGTTATGTCCTGTTGGCTTACAATCCCAGACCGCCGAAGAACAATATCGATCCTCAAAAACATTTTGCCATTAAAACGGCCATAAGTATGGACAACGGACATCATTGGATGCACTGGTCGGATGTGTACACGGCCAGTTATCTGTTCTCCGAGGGCTGTTGGGAACCCGCGGCCATCCAATTACCTTCCGGTGAAGTCCAATTGTACATTGCCAATGAATTCCCCTACACGCAGAGTGCGGAACAAGAAATTACCATGTTCCGCTCTTTTAATTACGGCTATTCCTGGAACGATACGTTGACGGTCAGTTTTCGCGCCGGTTCAAGGGACGGCATGCCCGTCCCTTTGCTTTTGCGCAGCGGTTTGGGTATTGCCGTGGCCATTGAAGACAACGGCTGGGGCGATAACCAATTTAAACCGACCATTGTCTGGAGTTCGTTGGAAGATAACTGGCGTTCTGCCCCTGTCGGTGGGGACAGTCCTTTCCGTTGGCGCGCTTTAAAATCCGCGTATCGCATTCCGGACGGGGAAGTGGGGGCCGCTCCTTTTATCGTTCAATTGCCCTCGGGGGAAGTTATTCTGTCATATCAGGGAACGGAGGGTCAACATCCTAACAGTAATCCGGATGCCGGTCATGTGGCTATGTTTACGGCCATCGGCAATGAAAAAGCCCGGAATTTCAGCCGCAAATCCAAACCGTTTAAGATATCCGATGATAAAACGGCCATGTGGAATTCTTTGTGTGTTAAAAACGATAGTACAATTACGGCGGTAACCAGTACGACCAACTTTTCTGCGGATGGAACCAGTGAAATTTTCGCCATCGA
>CAZHIZ010000054.1:0-21174 GCA_964532875.1 uncultured Caldithrix sp.
TTAAAAACTTTTTTTAAACATCTGTTCAATTATTCCGAGTGTCAATTCGGGCTCAATAAAATTCGATGAATTTGATTATCGTCATTTAAACTTGTCATTTGCCCATTTAATTTATTATTTTAGAAAAAAAAGGCCGACCGATAAACCGAAGCGACGGAGGTAATTATGAAGCCGCAACGTTTTACGTCTTATCTTTTGCTTGCCCTGGTTTTCTCATTGTTTTTATTAGTCACCTGTTCCGGACCTGTGCGAACCGTTAAACGTGTGCAGGTAGATCAAACCATTGATTTGAGCGGTCATTGGAACGATACCGATGCGCGTCTAACGGCCAAAACCATGGTACAGGATGTTTTATCACGCCCCTGGTTGCGCAATTTCATTCGACAATACAATCGTCAACCGGTGGTTATTGTGGGCCAAATACGAAACCGGAGTAGCGAACACATCGAAACCGACATGTTCATCAAAGACATCGAGCGCGAGTTATTAAATTCGGGACAGGTTAAATTCGTGGCCTCGGATAAGGAAAGGCGTGCCGTAAGAAAAGAACGCCTGGATCAGCAGAGCTTTGCAAACCCGGAAACTGCCAAGGAATTGGCCAACGAACTGGGTGCCGATTTCATGTTACAGGGTGAAATTACTTCGGTAACGGACTCATTCGAGGGGAAACGCGTCGTCAAATATCAGGTCAATCTGGAATTGATTGATATTGAGAATAACACCAAGGTCTGGATCGGGCAAAAGGAGATTAAGAAATTCATTCAGCAAAAACGTTACAAATGGTAATAACTTTTTTTGCAAGAACGGTTAACAAATATGAAAAAACGTTACCAAAAAAATAGTTTGCTTTTTCTTTTTTCTCTGCTTTTTCTTTTGGCTTGCGCCACTTCCATTCAAAAAGCTCGTTTTTTCGATACGGTAGTGCAGGACATCTCCCAGAACAATTTTGACGAGGCCTTACGGAAAATTCAAGAAGCGCGTAAAAATCATTATTATTCGCAAAAAGACCGATTGCTCTATTTTCTTGATTTGGGAAGTATTTATCACTACAAACACGACTACACCACAAGTAACCAATACTTCGAACAAGCCGAACAAACCATGGATGAGCTGTTCACCAAAAGCATTTCGCAAATGGCTCTGTCTTACATCATGAACGATAATTCCATTGCCTACGCCGGTGAGATTTACGAGAACCTTTATGTCAATGTTTTTAAGGCCTTAAATTTTATTCAATTAAACCGCTTTGACGATGCTTTTGCCGAAATTAAACGCGTTGACAACAAGTTGCGCGAATTGGAAGATCGTTATCAGCAAGCTTTTGAGACATTTAATAATAACGATACCACAGGACTAAAACTGCAATATCAACCGACCCATTTTTACAACGATGCATTGGCCCACTATTTAAGCTATTTGGTCTATCGCGCGGACGGCCGTTACGACGATAGTCGCATTGAATTGGAAAAGATTAAAACGGCCTGGCAAACACAAAGTGATGTGTACTATTTTAAAATGCCTTCATTTATTGGCCAAACGGCAGCGCCTTCTCAGGAATATTTGAACATTGTGGGATTCGTGGGCAAGGCTCCTTTCAAAATAGCCGTTGGCGGATTGATTACCACCTACGACGGTTACCTGGGAATTTCCGATCTTTCGGTTCCCATCGCCCTACCGCGAATCCCTTTTCCCGGAATGAAGGCCGGCTATCATTTCAAATTCGCCTTTCCGGTCATGCGACCGGGGCGCACGCAAATCAGTCGCGTGGATGTGTTTATCGACGGGCAGAAAGCGGGCCGCTTGGAACTGATGGAAGATATGGGTAAAGTGGCCTTAAAAACATTTCGTAATAAACAGAAAATGATTTACATTAAAACCTTGATTCGGACGGTAACCAAAGGTCTTTTGGCCGCTAAAGGGAAAAAGAAATTAAAGAAAAAGCTGAAGATTAACGGCTTTTTAGGTGCCGTTTTGGATGCCAGCATGGATCTGGCCGTGGATGCTACGGAACAACCGGATTTACGCTGTTGGAAAACCTTACCGGATAAGTGTTTAGCCGGAGAATTTCCCCTACCTTCCGGAAATCATGCGGTAGATATTGTCTGTTATGCCGATGACGGCAGCCTGATGTACCGGGAACGAATCAAAAATGTAACGGTCCATTCCGGCCTAAATCTTTTGAGCTTTGCCACCTTGAGGTAACTTAGAAATTTGGAGATTACAATGCGCACCTGGTTAAAAATCGTACTCATTTTATTTTCATTGCAATTAATGCATTGCACGTATGCCCAAAAAGGCGCCGCGTTGGAAAAAGGCGATCGCATGCCGCATTGGGTTAACGCACCGTATGACGTTTTTTCTCAACGAGAATACATTGTCGGTGTCGGTTCCGGCGATACGCGCGAAGCGGCGGAAAAAAATGCCGTTGCCGAAATCGCCAAGGTGTTCCGAAGCAATATTCAAGTCGATGAAACTTTGATTGAAAGCGCTTTGGAGCATAGCAAAGGGGGAAAAAGCGAATTAAGCAGCACATCTCAAATTTTTAATCAAACCCGCATTACCAGCAATCTGGAATTAAAAAATGTCAAAATTGCCCGCGTGTTTTTTTCCGAAAACGATGGGCTCTATTACGTCCTGGCCACTTTGAACCGGGCGCAAACCGCCGAGTTGTACCGAAAGGATTTCAGTGAGAATGATCGTTTGATGAAAAAATATTTTGAACAGGCCATGGCCGAAAGCAATAAACTGCACAAATTGTCCGATCTGAACAAAGCATTTGCTCTTTTTCAGGTTAATCGTCTGATTAATGAGAAATACAAAGTGTTAACAAACGGCCAGAATTTAAAATCAAGCATCCCCGAAAACCGTTTGCACAATGCGTTACGTCAGGCCCGTGAAGCCATCGGTATTCAATTGTTGGCCGAAGGACAAACCCCGCCGCAAGTGGGTGACTATCTTAAAGAAATGATCGGTAACCTGGGATTTACCATTAGCGAAAAACCGGCGGATTTTATCTTACGCTATCAATTGGTGCAAAGGAAAACCGATCTGAATCGACCGGGTATCGTAGCATTCAATTGGCAGTTAAGCGTACAATTGGCCGATCGTATTAATAATGTCACTTTAAAAACCTTTACGGTGGGAAAACGTACGGCGGCCATTTCCCAGGAAGAGGCGCAGGCACGAATTTTACGTACTGTTAAGGCGGCTCTGGAAAACCAGTTTTATCGCCAATTTTTGGATTATCTTAATTCATTTTAGGGTGCGTGAACAATTGTGTATTTAAAGGCACATGGAAAAGCCTGTTGGCACTTTTTAAAATAATTTGACTTAGATCAATGACCGATTCTGCTTTTTTTCTGAAAATATCATCGAATTCTGAAAAAGTCGGTTATTTCTTTTCGGCGCACATTGGTTTTAATTTTGCAGGAATCGATAAACAATTGTGTTTCACCAATCAAAGGAGAACGCCATGAAGCGTTACATTTTTTTAGTTTCCTCTGTTTTTATCATTGCCGCATTAATGGTTTCCTGCGGAGGCTCTCAGAAAGCCGCCGTGGCCAATTCCGATTTGGAAACCATTAGTGATCCGTTTCAGGATTTGACCGATATGGCCAATCAAATCATTCAGGCCGGCGGCGTAGCGGCCGTGGGGCAAGGCCATTCGGCCCGCATGGATTTGGCCAAGAAGAAGGCCGTGACAGACGCACAGGGGCAACTGGCTGAAATCTTTAATTTAAAAGTTCAGAAATTGAAAAAGAATTTTCAGGAAGAAGTGGGCAGTGCCGACGATTCCGAAATCAACGAGGCCTTTAGTACGGTTACCAAAACCCTAACCAGCCAAATCTTACGCGGCGCCATTACCAAAAAGGTAAAATACATGCGCGATAAGAGCACCGGTCAATATACCGCAGCCGCCGTTGTGGCCATTGAACCGAATGTCTTGAACAAGTCCATCCTGGACGAAATGAAGACCAAACGGCCCAAATTGTACGAACGTTTCCGCGCCAGCAAGGCTTATGATGAGCTAAAGCAGGAAATGCAAAATTACGAAAAGCAGCAAAATCAGGGATATTAATTGCAAAGCGATAGAGGGAGGTCCATGTGCCTCCCTTTTATTAATTTTACATTCATGAAAACGTTTGTACCGATTTTATTCTTATTGATTCTCACGGCTCGGGCATCGGCTATTGACCGTTATCCGGAATGGTTTTTATTCCCGCAAAAATATCCTCAAATCGTTACGGGATATTCCTATTCCGGAAACAGCGCTCTTTTCGATGCCGAAAATATGTATTGTGCCTATCGATCGTGTGTGGTTTACGGTACGTTGGAAATCTACAACGATCCGGATCGTAATGAGTGGCTAAAAAATTCGGATTATTTTTATTATTTCTCTCCGGATTCCGTTGCGCGCATTCACGGTCGGCTTGTTCGACTGGACTCTTTTCAAACGGAATTGATTACGGGTGATTATATCGCCGCCTTTTCTTTTACGCCTGCGGATTCTCAATGGCACACGCCGTGGATTGATGTTCGTGATTTACCCGTGCCGTCATGGATTAATAAAACGTACTGGCAGGACGACCGTTATTACTACGGCGTGGGCATGTACACCGCCACCGGAAATGAAAATGACGGCTGGAAAACGGCGGAGGAGCAAGGGATTTTTACCATTTTAACCAACCTGGCCGTTGGAGTTTACAAGTTGCGCCTGGCCGATCGCGAAATGAGAGAACAGCAATCGTCCATGTTCGAAATTTCGTTTCTGCATTTGCGTTTTTTACTAAATCATATTGAAATCGTACAGCGTTATCCGGATTTGCGTAATCAGCTATTTTATGCTTTGGTACGTATTCCTAAAAAGGATGTTTTTTCGCCAATGATGGGCCGATAGCAGGGAAGTCATATTTATTGGGGGGCAATGGGGATGTTAAAAATTTTAATGAGTATTTTTCTATTATCTTCCTTTGTTTATAGTTACGATTACAAAATTACCGTTAAATGGGACGAAATGGCTATGAACGGGGAAGCGGAAGCGGTTCTGCAATATTATCACGACGGCAGGGTCGAAACGATTCGCGGTAATTTGGACAAACCGTCGAGTGACGGAAATGTTCTGGTGAATCGCACACTGACCGGTGGCTCGCAGGAATTTATTATCAAAAACGCGAAAGGGCGTTTGTTTAACATCTGGGTAGTAAATGATTTAATGGATGAAGAATTCGCGCAACCGGAAGATTATTACACCCTGTCAAATGCCCATGTTCAGGTTTGGATTGAAGATCGTCTGAATCACGGGGGATTTCAAATCAAGTTACCGGAGAAGACACCCGGTTTGGTCTTTCGGGCCGGAGCGATTGTGGACGGCCATTTTTACAAATTTTTCGAAACGTTTAAAAAGAAGCGCCTGTACGAAGTCACTTTGACGGATGCTGTCAGTGGAAAGCCGTTGAGCGGGGCTACGGTTACCGTGAAGAATCAGCAAACCGGGGAAACCGTGGCCATGGGCCAAACCGATGACCATGGAAATTTCATTACGCCGGTCGAATATGGTGCGTATGATGTTTTATTCGGAAAACAGGGGTATCTGGAAGCAAAGCACGAATTTAAGATGGGTATTGACGAATTACCCGTTTCCATGAATTTTGCCTTAACTCCGGAAGTCAACGAATTTCGCATTGTATTAACCTGGGGCGCTTTCCCGCCCGATTTGGATGCGCATTTAAGCGGCCCCAAACCGGACGGCGGTCTTTTTCATATCTGGTGGCGCCATAAAACATTGATCGGGGGGAAGAATTTTCTGGATCGGGATGATCAGCATTCCTACGGCCCGGAAACCATTACCATCTACAAACCTGCGCGCGGAGTGTACACGTATGCCGTTCACAATTATTCCGGGCGCAATCGCAGGAACAGCCTCGATCTTTCCTTTAGCCAGGCCCATGTGGATGTGTACGCAGACGGCCGATTGCAGGCCAGTTTTGATGTGCCGCGCGGACGCCGGGGCAATGTATGGGAAGTATTTAAAATCGATCAAAACATGCAGATCGTACCGGTTTGCCAGATGTACGATGCCGTGGACAGCAGGAATGTGATTCGCTAAAGGCGTTAGTTAAACATAACTTCAAAAGCGCTGTTCTTCCCGACGAAATGAACGAATTTGCCTGTTGACTTTATAGCGTTAAAAGAAAAGTGATTTATCGGGAGTCCGTTTCCGGCATTATTCAATCATAAAGAGAGGTAAAGTTATGCCACAACGTAGTTTTTTTGCGATGGTTGCATTAATGATTTTAATCGTGGCCGGCAATGGATTGCATGCGCAGAATCAGGATGATTTCCAAAAATGGTTAAAAAAAGATCAGCAATCCTTTCAAAAGTTTGTTGAAGAAGAAGACCGCGCGTTTGCCGATTTTTTAAAGAAGGATTGGCAGGCATTTAACACCCGACAGGGCATACGGGCCTTTAAAAAGCCCAAACCCGCTACCGTACCCACGGCACCCAAAAAAACCGTTCCTCAGCCGGTTGCGCCCGCGCGAAAACCGGTGCCTTTACCGCCTGCTCCACCCAAACCGCAACCGATTGTGCCGAAACCTCCCGTGACAACACCGTCTCTTAAAACCGTCTCTTTCGATTATTATTCTCAGCAAGTGGTTCTTCCTGCACAAAAAAAGGTGAAATTAAGCATATCTGTTCCTTTGAATAACCGACAAATTGCTAACGCCTGGCTCGCACTGGCCGCACAAAATAATAATCCCCTTCTGCAACAACTGCGTTCTTACCGCCAAAATTTGGCACTTAATGATTGGGGCTTTGTAAAATTGGTGCATCAGGCGGCTTGTCAACTGAGTGCGAATGAGCCGATGGACTGTATGCTTTACACTTGGTTTCTCCTAAATAAATTGGGCTATAATGCGAAGCTGGCCTTTAGAAAGGACAGGATTTTCCTTTTATTACCTTCTTCCGATGTAATGTACGAACGCCCGTTTGTGGTCATCAATCAACAAAAGTTTTATTTCATCACCTTTAACGGAATGCCCGATTTAACGGGTAAAATTTTGACCTATCGGGGTAGTTACCAAAAAGCGGAAAAGCCCTTGGCTCTGGCCATTCGGCGTTTGCCGCATTTACCGCAAACAGTAGAAAAACGGGTGGTGCGTTTTGAATACGACGGAAAGTCCTATGCCGTGCCTTTGCAATTCGACGGGGAAGTGGTGCGCTATTTTAAAAATTACCCGCAAACCAACCTAAAACTGTATTTTCAGGCGCCGGCCTCTTCCTATTTAAAATATTCGCTCCTTAATAGCTTGAGAGAGATAGTCCGTGATAAAGACGAATGGCAGGCGGCTAATATTTTACTGAGATTTGTTCAGACCGGATTTAAATATCAAACCGATGATCAGCAATTCGGCCATGAAAAGTACATGCTGCCGGATGAAACGGTTTATTATCCGAGCTGCGATTGCGAAGATCGCGCCGTTTTATTTGCTTATTTGGTACGCAATCTTTTGGGGCTGGAAGTGATCGGCCTGGATTATCCGAATCATGTGGCGACTGCGGTACGTTTCCATTCCGAAATTCCGGGTAAAACAATTGTGTATCAGGGGAAACGGTTCGTCATTTGCGATCCTACCTACATCAATGCGGATGTGGGCATGGTAATGCCGGAATTTAAAAACACGGCACCGAAGATCATTGCTTATTAGCAAAAGGGAAGACGCTGCAAATTTTCGGCAAAGCGTCTCTTCGATTATTACATTGAAAACTATGGCATTCATTGGTTGAAATGGGATTATGTCCATAAAAATCATAAGGAAGGATGAAGAACCATGGGAGCAAAATTGGCACGAATCTCAATTCTGATTGTTTTGCTGAGCTCGATTGTTTTCGGGCAAAAACCGGTAGGCAAAGTCACTTTTCCCATCGGGGATAATTTTGTGCAAAAAGCAGGCGCCCTGCAATGGAATCCCGTGCAATACGATATGCCGGTATTTAATGCCGATCGCATTAAAACAGGCCGGCAATCCCGCTGTGAAATTACATTTACCACTAAAAAAGTCATGCGCATCGGTGAAAACTCCATCGTTCAGATAAAGGCCAAAGACAGCAAAACGGATGAAGTGGAAATGAGCCGCGGACGAGCCTGGCTTAGTTTGTTTTTGCCCAAGGGCAGCAGCCATCTCGTCATGCGAACCCCGACTTCTGTTTGTGCCATTCGCGGCACGGTGTACCGTTTGGAAAGTGATTCCAACCGCACCACCTATCGCTGCTATCAGGGAGAATTGGAAATTCGTCCTTTGAAAAAAGATCGCAGCGCACCGGAGGATACGACGATCACCGTGGGGGCCGGGGAAGAATTGATTGTGGTCCTGAATTTCGAGCAGTATAAAAAACAGCAGGAGAAAGAATTTCAGAACTACAAAAAGCAGCAAATGAATGAATTCGAAAAGTTCAAGATGAAAGATCAACAAGATTTCCAAAAAATGGTGCAACAGGACCTGGCCGATTTTAAACGCATGAAAGACGGCGTTTCCTTTAAAAAAGATCAATTTGATCGCCAGGCGGATGCCAATTCGGACTGGGTACAATGGAATATGGAACGCGATCGTCTCTTGCAAGAACAATAAAATCGCAATTAGCATTTTGGGAGATTGGGAAGAAATTAAATTGAAAAATAAAACGGGCCCATGCCATGCGAGGTTTTAATTTTGTTTTTTTAATGTTTATTTTGTTTTATTTCGGCGCTTGCGCTAAAAAAGAAAAACCGTCCGTTAACGCGAGCCGGAGAGCGGATTCTCTTGCGATGGTCGATTCGCTTAAATTAGCAGCACATGGGGCCAATGCTCCTGCCTGGTTTAAGCAGATGCCCCAAAGAGAAGGCTTTCACTATGCTCTCGGGCAGGCCACGTCTTCCGATCGCATGCTGGCCCGCGAAAAAGCCATCATGAATGCGCAAGTTGCCATGGCGGAAAGTTTAAAAATTAAAGCCGACAACAAGCCGGCTTTATTACGTTTTAGCCATATTGCCAAAGAGCAGGCCCTGAAAAAAGGGAAGCGCTGGCATTATTTTGTTTTATTGGAAATGCCTACCCATTAAATTCCGCACAGACTTTTTTGAAAATTTCAATGGTACGATCCACGTCGTCATCCGTAATGTGTAAATGGGTTACCAAACGAATTTGCGTAGGTGAAAAGGCAATAACGCGCACACCGGAAGCTGCCAGGCGCTCGGCGATGACAGAAGCCTTTTTACCGGTTAAGCTGATGTCGATGATGATGATATTGGTTTGCACGGATTGTAGATCGATGACCATGCCCGGAAAAGCGTTCAAGGCTTCGGCCAGTATCCGTGCCCGCCGATGGTCTTCCGCCAAACGTTCAAAATTATGTTCAATGGCGTAAAGAGCGCCGGCTGCAATAATTCCGGCCTGACGCATGCCACCGCCGTACAATTTACGATAGTAATGAGCCCGCTCGATAAATTCTTTATCGCCAACGATGATCGAACCGACGGGAGCGCCCAATCCTTTGGAAAAACACAATGATACCGAATCGAAATATTGCGCATATTCTTTAAGGGAAATGCCGGTTGCCACCGAAGCATTC
This sequence comes from uncultured Caldithrix sp., assembly GCA_964532875.1. Taxonomy (GTDB): domain Bacteria; phylum Calditrichota; class Calditrichia; order Calditrichales; family Calditrichaceae; genus Caldithrix. Next base: position 9,607 of record CAZHIZ010000054.1, read on the forward strand.
CACAGCCGCGCCCCGTCCAGATGCATTTTTAAACCGTATCGGTCGGCCAGGGCACGCATTTTTTGTATTTCTTCAAGCGGGTAAACGGTACCGCCCCAGCGATTGTGCGTGTTTTCCAGGGCAATCAAACGTGTTTGCGGAAAATGATGGTCCGGCGGGCGAATGGCCTCTTCAACCATTTTGACATTTAGAACGCCGTATTTACCGGGCAAGGGATGGAGCTGAACTCCGGAAAGCAGAGCAGGAGCCCCGGCTTCGTAATTGTAAATATGGGCCCGTTCCTCGCAAATGACCTCGTTACCGGGTTGCGTATGGACGTTGATGGAAATTTGATTGGCCTGAGTACCGCTGGAAACAAACAAGGCGGCTTCTTTACCGGTTAACTCGACCATTTTTTCTTGCAAAGCATTGACGGTGGGGTCTTCGCCGAACACATCGTCTCCCACCGGAGCCTGTGCCATGGCCTGGCGCATGCCTTCATCGGGTTGCGTAATCGTATCGCTTCTTAAATCAATGTACTTCATGAATGCGCTTCTCCTTGAAATCGTTAAATAACGAAATTAGGAATTACGACTTATTATTTCAAATAAAGTTGATTGAATTTAAAAAGGAGCCGAATCCGTAAAAAACAGTTGGCGTGAATCACTGCAAAAGGCAGGAAAAGAAAGTCATGCAGGCAATTGTTAATCGCTATTTTGCAATCGGAATACGTACAGAACGGATCGGGCGTCACTGACCACGTAGGCTAACCCTTTGTTAAAATCGACGGCAATTCCTTCCGGTTTGGTCACATCCAACGAATAGCGGGACAGAACCCCCTTTTGCCGGTCCCAATAAAAAAGGCTCTCGTCCTGATCGCTTAAAATCCAGAAACGGTTTAACAGAGTATCGGCACACATTCCGGAAAAATCGCCTGCAAAGGTTATTTCACGTTTGCTTTTGTTGGTAAAATCGGAATTCAGGGCAATGAAAAGCCCCGGTTTCTTTTCTTTCACTACAAAAAAACGATGCTCGGCATCAATACAAATGCCCTCCAGACCGCTGTTGTCATTACCGGATAAAATTCGATGCCGCTCAAGCTCACGACCGGTTGTGTCCAACTCGACTACTTCCCGCGTATGTTCTTCGACAATCCACAGCGTATGCCGTACGGTATCGACGGTAATACCCTCCAGATCATGGCCCTGATAGGAAAGGGTCTTTAAAATGTGCCCCTGAAGATCGATTTTAATGACGCGATTGCTCCGGTCACTCACCGTCCACAGGGCCTGTCCGTCAAAATCCAAACTTAGTCCGGATGGTTCCGGAATCTGCAAAGGGAAGCTGCTGACAAGTTGTAAAGAACGAACCGGACGCTCATTCACGTCCGGTTCATTCAAAGAGCAGGCGCTCAATACAAATGAGAGCAAAATCAAAAGGAGAACCATCAACGTTAGTAAACGAATCCGTCTCATTGATGATTCGAAGCTCCCGGTGTCGGTTTGGTGAAAAATTCCCAATGATCGCTGCCGTCCGGTAAGCGCCCCATGGAAACATCGGTGGTTTGCGGCCCGAAAGTTAACGAATCGATGATCGTTGTACCGTTTGGAGCAGTGAGCACGATATCTTCTCCTTTGCTGGAAAGCTTGATATTCACGTGCAATACACCTTGCTCCGGTTGTTTATCGGCCCAGAGAACCAAAAACCCGCCAGCCGGAATGGTGGTACTGTCGGGATCGGTTGCCGGAATTTGCCAATGGGTAATATCGCTTTTATCATCGGAAATGTACATGCCGGCAATATTGACCGGTTTGGAATCCGCATTGTAAATTTCGATCCAATCGTCATATTCACCGTAGGCATCGGCGCAACAAGAATCGTTACTGGCCATGAATTCGTTAATGAAGAGAACAGGCGGGATGTAACCCACTTCAAAAGAAAGTGTATCGGATTGCGTACTGTGATCCTTTTTATCTTTAGCCAATATGTAGAAATAGATGCGGGTTCCATCGTTAAACGGGCCGATTTGCGCGGAAAACATGGAATCGTTAAGCGCCGACATGGTTACGGTGGTATTGATGGAATCTTTTACGCCATAGGTTAAAGTAACGCGGGCCAGGTCTCCGTCTTCGTCAACCACTTTGGCCCGCACGGTAACCATGTCGCCGGCCTGAATCGTATCGGGAGAGACACTGACTGCGGAAATTTGCGGCGGTACGGCCGGTTGAACGCCGCTATTGGAAGAGCCGGGTGTGGGAGTGGTAAATTTTTTCCAATTGGGCCCACCGTCCGGCACCCGTCCCATGGACACATCGGTTTCTTGCGGGCCGTAGGTGTAGGCATCAACCGTTGTAAATCCGTCCGGTTCGGTTAATACGATGTCTTCGCCTCCGCTGGAGAGTTTGAAGCCCAGATGAGTTACGCCTTGATCCGGCTGTCCGTCGGCCCAGAGAACAATGAAACCTTTCGGCAAAATTTTGAGATTGGCCGAAGTGGGAATTTGAAATTTTTTTGGCGTTGCTTTGTCATCGGAAAGATAAAAGCCGGCCAAGGAAACGGTATCGTCACCGGCGTTGTAAAGTTCAATCCAATCGTCAAATTCTCCGTATTCATCCGCACAGCAGGCATCGTTACTGGCCATGAATTCATTGATGAACAATTGATATTTACTTTGTTGCGGCGGATTATTCTGTTGCGATGAAACGCTATCATCCAACTTGCAGCCTGCCAACCAAAGAACGAGTGCAAAAAGGCCGATTAAGGCCCAGGTTTGCGCTTTCATAATAATCCTCCCTTAAAAAAAGAATTTGGTCATAAATTGCACGTAAGCAAAACGATCATTCCCCACAAAGCCGTTGCCGGTGGCATTGGGTGATGTCATGACGTAGGTGCCGTCCAACTGAAAAACTATATTAGGATTGGGATACCAGTTCAAGCCCAAGGTGTAGTTGTTTGCTCTGCCGCCCAAAATGAGCGCTTTGGTATCGGACAGGTCCAGATGGCTGAAGCGGAAGCCCACTTCCCAGGCACCTTTGTGATTATCTTTGGGCAAAAGTTGATGGAATTCACCCTGCGTTTTGTCCCAGGAGCGTGATTCTCCGGTAATATCCCAGAGCAAATACACGTACCAGGCGGAAAAGTTGGCGTCTTGCAAATGGTGTAAACGTTTAACGTGCACCAAATTGTATTCGCTCTGCACATGAAAATTGCGGTAAACGGCGGCACCTTCCAGGCCCAAACGCGTTGTGTAATTAACATTCCGAATGTAATCGGTATCCAAAATTTCCACGTCGCCAATTTTGGTTTCCGGCTCGGCATCAAAGCTTACCACATCGGTTTGATCATCCGGGTTGGTCCACACGGCGGAAATACCGGCATGGAGAATGGTGCTTTTGGTTTGCACGGGGGCCGTGGCAAAACGTGCTGCAATACCGCCGCCCGTTTCGTCTTTGGTTTTATTTTTATTCGTGTCGAATCCTTGTCCGTAAATGGCCCCTCTGAAATTCCACGTATCGCTCCAACGGCCGTACTCGATGGCCAGACGACGCCCCATTTTAAAAGCCAGGGCATTGTAAGCGCGTTCGGCAAAAGGAATGAATCGCGAACTGGTTAAAATATTTAATCCGAACGGCATTTTGAAGTGCCCGAAACGCAAATAGGCATTGTTAAAACCGTGGTACGACAGAAACATGTCTTTGGCTTCCACAACTCCTTCGGCCATGTCCATATCCCATTCCACATACCACACGCGCCACAAATTCACTTTAAAAGCCAGACGACCTTTGCGTAAATGAGTACCGTTGCTTAATTTGTTTTTATTCTCGAAAAAGTAAGCGCCGTTAATGAAAACACGCGTATCGAAGCGTCCCCAAAAAGCACCGTCTTTCGATTTCCAGAAATAAATGCCGTGATTCCATTCGGAAATGCCCGGCACGTGGTCTTCCTCCGATGGAGCGCCTTTTTTATGGAAATACTGTTCGATTTGCTTGCCTTGTTTTTTGCTTTTCTTGTTTTTTACCTGATTTTGGGCCTTGGAAAAACCGGGTAAAACGAGCAAAGCGATAATTAAAATTGCCAAGGCGCGGAAGCCATGTTTCATTTTTCGTTACCTCCTATGTTATGATGTTTGGCGAAAACCTGATACAGGATCTGTCGTTTCTTTAAAATATTCTGATTGTAGAATTTATTACGAAGCACGTTGGGTTTTAAGCGCCATTCGGGGCTTAATTGTGCCAGAGCTTCATCCAATTGCCATTTGTGCACAAAGGTTCGTCCGTGTAATTTTTTAACCGCCTCGATTTGCCCGCGGGTGAATTCATTCGGATCCAATTCGGTTTGGGCAATGGTAGAATCGATCATGAAACTATCCACTTCGGCGATTTCAAAGATTTTGTAAAGCTGCGATTCATTCAGCTCTTCATGTCTTTGTAACACTTCCCGAAATTTGTACATATTACGGAACTGCTTGCCTTGCAAGTCCTTTAGATTGTGCACGGGAATATGCTCCTCAGACAATTTTTGCAGGACATCCTGAGAAATTTCGTAGGTAACCGGACGTACCACTTCCCGTTCGAAAACATTTTGCATAATGAAAAGAAGAACAAAGGAAAGAATGGCTGCGGCAATTGGGGTGGAAACCCAACCCGAGGCAATTTTGCCCAGAACATTAAAATTGATGCCTTTTCCACCCTTGGCAATTCCGATCCCGATCACGGCTCCGATAACCGCCTGCGAACTGGAAACGGGCACCAGAGGAATGGGCGGTAGGTTGTGGGCAATAAGCCAATGCTCCAAACTTTGCGAAGCGAACAGAAAAAGGACCAGTGATTCGGAAAGGACAACAATCAAAGCCATAATCGGAGTCAACTTAAAAACTTCGTTGCCCACGGTGCGCATGACGCGGTAAGAGTAAGTGTAAATACCAATAGCGATGGCCAGCCCCCCCAACAGAAACAGTTGTTGAATTCCGGTAAAGTGAATGACCCTAAGTAAGGTCAAATCCTTAAAAGGTGAAGCCGGCACAAATACTCCCATGACATTGGCAATGTTATTGGCACCTAAACTGTACGCGCCGAAGGCACCGACCAAAATGAGCCCGGCCCGCGTGTACGAATCCAGTTCCAGCATGTGGATTTTGGCGCGACCCAAAAAATACTTGAACAATTTAAAAAGAATAATGGAAAAAATAGCCGCCAGAACGGGCGAGATGACCCAGGTTCCTAAAATTTTACCTAAAGCTGTTAAATCGGTAGGGGAGCCGGTAAAAAAGTTCCAACCGATAATGGCGCCTACAATGGCCTGTGTGGTGGAAACCGGCAGGGAAAGCCGCGTCATCCAGGCCACGGTTGCCGCAGCGGCCAAAGCAACCGTAAAAGAACCGGCCATGGCATTAACCGCACCCAGCTTACCCAGGGTGTGAGCGGCTCCCGCCCCACTGATTACGGCCCCGATGATGACGAACACGCTGGCTACCAAAGCCGCCACTTTAAAACGCACCATCTTGGAGCCGACTGCCGTACCGAAAACATTGGCTGCGTCATTGGCCCCCAGCGACCAGCCTAAAAATAGTCCGCTTAATAAATAAAACCAAATCATTTTTCAGCCCTCAGTTACAGGTAGCGTTTAATCGTGGCAATAGCCAAACGATCCGTCACATCTTCCGCCTCATCGGCAATGTTTTCGATATGATAGGCGAAATAGCGCATGTGGATTTTGTGACTGAGCCGTAGGTCTTTACGGAAAACAATGCGTTTTATTTTGCGAGCGATTTTGTCCGATTCGTTCTCGTAAAATTGAACTTTATTGATGTGATCGCGTACGGCCGTCAAATCGCGAAAATAGGAACGGATGGCCAAAACCATGGCTTCAACCGCCGCGGTGGACACTTCGGCCAGCTCGATGTACATCTGGTGCAATTCGGGAATCAATTCCGGAATTTCCACGGAAAACTGCATGAGTGTTTCATCCATGGTGTTCAAAACGGCGTCCGTGCTTTCCAAAAGCCCCAGAACGTCGCCGCGGGACTCCGGAATTAAGGTGTGCTCGTACAGACTGGTTTCGATTTGACGACGTAGCTGATCTCCGGTACTTTCCAGATTGTCCAAATCTTTCATGCGTTCTTCAAAATCGTCCATGCGATTTTGCAAATAGTACTTAACCCCCTGCCGAAATAGCAAGGCGCCTTGAACCACGCAATCCAGATATTCTTCAATTTGTCCTTCCAGTAATTTTGTCTTTTTAAAAAGAACCGTCATAATGCACCTCTATTGTTTCGTGATTTTGCTATGTTTGCTTTTCAAAATAGGATAAAAGAAAGAAAGAACGGCCAGGATCAAAAGCGCCAGACTCACCGGTTGGGTAAAGAAAATACGTGCATCGCCCATGAGTAAAGCCCGCCGGAAATTGGTTTCGGCCAGGAAACCTAAAATTAGTCCCAAAATAACCGGAGCCGTGGGGAATTGGTAACGGCGCAAAATCCATCCCAAAACACCGAATCCCAGGCAGCTCCAAACATCGAACAGAGAATTGTTCACGGAATAGCTACCGATGAAGGCAATGGCTAAAATAAGGGGATACAGCAATTCGCGCGGCAGAGAAATGATTTTAATCCAGAGCTGATTTCCCAAATACCCCAGCACAAACATGGCGCCGTAGGCAAGAAAAAGGCTGGCGAACAGGCCGTAAATAATCGCAGCATTGCTCTTGAATAATTCCGGACCGGGCGTTAAGCCGTGCAGCATTAACGCACCGATCAACACCGCCGTGGCGGCGCTGCCCGGAATGCCCAGGGTTAACAAGGGGACTAAAGCACCACCGACCGAACCGCTGGTAGCGGCTCCGGAGGCCGCCACACCGTCTAATGCGCCTTTGCCGAATTTTTCCGGATGCTTACTGATGCGTTTGGCTTCGCCGTAGGCAATAAAGGCAGCAATTGTTGCGCCCGCACCGGGAATGACGCCGATTAGCGTTCCGATCAGGGACGATTGTAAAATGGTGCGTTTGATTTGCCAAATTTCTTTGAATCTGGGCATTTGCGAGGATATTTTGCGCACGGTCGTTTTGACTTTTTCCGACCTTTCCAGTGAAAGGAATATTTCGCCCAGGGCGAACAAACCGATTAAAGCCGGAATAAACCCGAAACCATCCGCCAATTCCGGAATCCCGAAGGTAAAGCGCAGGTAACCGGTAAAAGGATCCATGCCGACCGTGTTTAACAATAAACCGATTAAGGTGGCGATAAAGGCTTTAATCCAGTTGCCGCGGGAAAGGGACGAAATAATGGTCAATCCGAAAATAGCCAGAGAAAAATATTCGGCCGGACCGAATTTTAAAGCGGCTTTGGCCAGAGGCCCGGAAAAGAAAACCAAAATAAGGGCGCCGAACAGTCCGCCAATGGTGGAAGCAATGACAGAAGTACCCAGGGCTTTGCCCGGCTTACCCTGCTTGGTTAAGGGGTAACCGTCAAAAGTGGACACAATGGCCGAAGGCGTGCCCGGGGTATTGATGGCAATGGCCGTAATGGTGCCACCGTAATTGGCGGCGGCATACACCGAGGTAAGCAGGATAAGTGCGTTTAATGGATTCATGCCGTAACTGAAAGGCACCAGTAAGGCGACACCCATGGCCGGCGAAAGTCCGGGCATCACACCCACTAAAATCCCCAATAAAACGCCGAGAACAACCATGAAAAGCGGCGTCCAGGAAAGAATGAGCTGAAAACCGGTCAACAGTTCGTTAAGGAATTCCATGAACAAATACCGTTCGCCTTTAATGAAACCAAAGCATTTGGGGTAAGGGCACTTGCAATATCTTAAAAAACACCACATAAGCAAAAACGATATAGCTAACAGCCACCCCGATAATGAGCCAGTGTTTGCGATAGTTCAGGAGATAGGCTCCCGAAATTAAAAAGAGCAAGGTGCTTAAATAATAACCCAAATAACGAATGACGACTACATAAAGCGCCATCAAAATGATCAGTCGTAACGGGATAAGAACGCGGCCCTTCGCGTCGGAGACCGAAGCGGGATGCTTTAAAGAGCGCACGATGAGCCATGTGCAGAAGAACCACAAGCCGTAAATCCACAAACGCGGAATGGAAGCCGGGCCGACAGAGCTTGTGATTTTACCGACCGGGAATTGCAGGGTTTGCAGGTACAAATAAACGCCCAAAAAAATTAAAAAAGCGGCAATGACCACATCGCCTTTTAACCAGGGGCGTTTGACAAAATAAACGAACAACATTAACAACACATAAAGAGCGGCCAGGGGCAAAGCACCGTAAAGCAGGCCCTTTTTGCCGGCGACGGACGTGTTCTTCAGGATGCCGGCTTTTAGCAAATATTTTACGGCGTTTTTCTGATCGTGATTCACCATGCGCGTAAATTCCGGATGGTCGAAAAATACGGGCTGTGCGGCCGTGGAATGGATGAAATGCAGCCAGGAAGAATCCTGACTGATTTTTTTAAACAGATTTGTCAAATAGGCAATAGCCTCGGCATTGGTCCCTTGGCGCACGGCGTAACCGCGCCACAAAACTTCGCTTTTCAAGGGATAGCCTTTTTCGATGAAAGTCGGCGTTTGCGGGAAGCGGGGCAGACGATGGGGAGCGGCAACCACGGCCAACATTAAATCGGGACGTCCCAAAATATCAACGGGATTACCCACGTAAACCGCTCCGTGTCCGCCCATTAAGGCCGCCAGAGCATCCGCCCCGCCTTCGTAGGGAATCCATTCGGCTTTAATGCCCAGCACTTCCCAGGTACGAATGGCCATCAAATGATCCACGCCGCCAACCAGCGGCCCCAACCAGCGCTGTTTTCCGTGTTTGGCTTTGGCATCGCGAATAATGTCTTCCAATGTGCGGACCCGGGAGTGACGATTGGTAATTAAGGCCTCAGGGTCTACCACCAGACAGGCCAAAAAGTAGAAATCGTCCATAGAAATGCCGCTTTTGGTCAGCAGAATGGTTGAAATAAAGGACTTTGTCACTCCTAAAACCGTGTAGCCGTCCGGCTTGCGGCTAAGGGTTGTGCGCATGGCCACAACACCGGAGCCACCGCTTCTGTTCTCCACCAACAGGGGCACCGGGCAATAGTGGCGCGCCAAATTGGCAATTTTGCGCGAAGTAATATCGATGGCGCTGCCGGGCTTGGAGTGCACAATGATGGTAATGGGTTTTTCAGGAAAGGCAGCCCATGAACGATTAACGCCGATTAGGACAATTATCAGCAGCAAAAATCCGATGCTACGAACAAAACGATTCATGTCCACTTCCGTCTTAAAGCTCGTGTTTCCAGTTTTTAAAAGGATTTTTCATGAGCATGGAATTGTAAAAGCGGGGATCACCGGTTACTTCGCGTCCCAACCAGGCGGGTTTTTCAAATACCTGATCTTCCGATTGCAACTCGATTTCCGCAAGGATTAAGCCTTCGTTGTCTCCGTAAAATTCATCGACTTCAAAGGTAAGATCACCGTTTTTCACCAGATATCTTGTCTTGTCAATTATTCCCGGTTCACAAATTTTAAGCAGGTTCTGAGCATCTTCCGTAGGAATTTCAATTTCCCACTCGAATCGGCTGGCCCCGGATTCGTTACCAATGCCCTTTACCGTTAAATACCCCTTGTCGCCTTTAATACGTACGCGAACCGTGCGTTCCGGGACGGAGGAAAGATAGCCTTGAATGATGCGCGTGGATTTGTAAGCCTGCGCCTTAAAAGAATCGTCTTTAACCAAAAATTTACGTTCAATTTCTTGTGCCATGGTTTACTCCGTTGTTTGGTGAATGGGGAAATGGTTGATTGGTTGAATAGTTGAATAGTTGAATAGTTGAATAGTTGAATGGTTGAATGGGGCGGGGGAGTGGTCGGGAATGAATGGATGAACGGTCCCCTCCGATATGAGTAATCATTTGTCGGGAACGGGTTCGTTGTGCCCTTTGCCCGGCAAGGGAAAGCTTTTGGACAAAATTAGCAAGTTCCGTGGGCCAGTAAAGCAACTTTTTCTCCTTTATTAAACCGCTCGTTAAACAATCGACAGGCTTCGGGCGTTTTTTCGATTAATACTTTCTTTCCTTTGCTCTGTAAATAATGACGTACCGATGCAGGCACCTGCAAGGCGCCGTAAAAACCGTTACCGATAATCACCGTTTCCACATCGGCCTCGGCCACACAACGTACCATTTCATTGTTTAAGCGGTGGCCCTGCCGTTCTTGCCAGGGGCGCAAATCGTTTCCGATCAGGCAAATATCTTTACCCACTCCTACCGCTGTGCCGTCACTGCGTTTGCGATGTTCGCTACCGAAGATGACAAAGCGGCCCCACGAAACCTCTTCTACCGGACCGTTTTTAAATGTCCATTTTTCCATACGATTCATTCCCACCGTTTACAAAAAGGACTTGCCTAAAAACGTTGAACCTTTTCAGGCTATTGATTTTAATACGGTATTCCGACTTGCCGTTTCATGGCTTTGATGTAGTTGATATTTTCATAGTGCTGCAAACCCAGTCGTTTAACCGTTTGCATGACCAATTCCGGATCGGCATGCTCCACGGCGATGGTCTGAATGGGCACATTATTGAATTTGACGTAAGCAATTTCCACAATGCACTGATCGATGGTAAAGCCGTGGCGTTCCTTAACCACATTTACCGTATGCAACAACTTATTAGGGCTAATCAAATCGTTTAAATATTCGTCGTAGGTGTATTCGTCTTTTTTAAGGTAGGGAAGGGGCAGGTTAAAGGCCTTGTAAACCAGAGCCAAATCGGTGATGTGAATAGGAAAACCGGCTTTTAGAATGGGGGTCCATTGTTCCAGACCGTCCCGATTCACGCGGATCAAGGTTTTAATGTCCATCAGCTCGTCGCGAATTTTGGTGTTGTCATTGCTTTTTTCGGACAAAATGTAAATTTCACTGCTTTTGCGTACCTTCTCTTCGGGGTAAGCCTGAATCGCTTCGATGCCCGATTTTAAATCCTTGCCGAATGTACGCCATTCCCAGCGGGGAATAATTTTCTCCATGATCAAACCTCCGTAAGTGGTTGAAATGCACCAAGTACTTGATTTTGTAAATCGCTTCTTATTTTACAAAACCTGTGCCATGATTACAATAGATAATAACTGTTGGCAAAGGCAGCGTAGTACAAGGGCAAACGGCCGCAGGGAAAGGATTACCGGTGAGAATAAAGTGACGAATATCGGACAATCGACGAAATATCGACAGTATTTTGACGAAATATCGTGCAGAGCGCTTGAAATGTAGGTTAAAAATTATTACTTTGTTTTAACCAAAATGAATCGGAATTGAGCTCAGGGAATTGGTTCAAGAATTCAAATCCTTCTTGATGTCGTAAGTGAGAAATTTAGACGACCAATACCGTACTTCTTTTCGCGGTTAGTTTTCGCTCCCGGCATGCGCTCAATTAAAATCGATTGATTCAAAACATTTTTGGCAATAGGAGGCATTAAATGAAAAACGCTTTTATTCTTGTAGCAGTTTTTTTACTTGGCCTTGGCCTGCTTTCCTGCAACGTGGTCACCAACCCCGCCGGTGAAGTGAACAATTTGGTTAAAAACGGTTCGTTTG
>CAZHIZ010000055.1:0-21159 GCA_964532875.1 uncultured Caldithrix sp.
TTCGCTTAATCGACAAAAAGATAGGGCCGCCAGTTTTGGGGAATTTTCCCCGCGGAGATCTGCAGGAAAAAGAGATGGGTGGGTTTTTTAGGCTTGCGCAGCAATTTCATTCCGGCCGCTTCGGGCGTTCGATTTCCTTTTTTGGAATTACACTTCAGACAGGCACAAACCAAATTTTCCCACGTATCTTTGCCGCCGAAACTTTTGGGAATGACATGATCGATCGTCATGGGGCGACTGTTTTTGCCACAATATTGGCACGTGTGGTTGTCGCGCTTCATGATGTTTTTGCGATTCAGCGGCACATCCCGATAGGGCTTGTAAATGTAATGGCGCAAGCGCACCACACTGGGGCACATCATGGACATGGAAACGGAATGAATTGTTGCCTCGTATTGCTCTACCATTTCTACTTTTTGACTGTACAGTAAAATGACCGCCCGTTTTACCGTGGAGATGGTTAGCGGTTCGTAATTTTGATTGAGAATTAAGACTTTACGATTGAGCATAGCAACGCCTGCTTCTTCCTTGCCGATTGATGGATAAATGTAAAAAATTATTACGGTACTGCAAATTTAAAAGTTCCCCGGCCCGAAATTATTCAGTAGGTCACATTTGGTATTAGATTCGATTTTTGCCTGTTTGGCATTTTTTTTACAAATTCCTTTTTAACGGCAGTTAAAAAAGCCGGATGTTGTTTGGTCACTAAGGGAGGAACGGTGCTTTAGGTGATGTCTATTCTGTGCAAAGGGAAAACCCAAGTCAGCCAAGCCCGGCCCTCCGTTTCCATTCTTGAAATTAAATTAAAAACGAATGAAAGGGTGATTGATGAAATACGTAAAGCTGGAATTCCGCGAAAACACGGCGGTATTAACCTTAAATCGACCGGAAAAACGCAATGCCTTCAATTTTGAATTTTTACAGGAGTTGCAAAAAAGTTTTGAAACCGTTGCCGATAATCCGCAGGCACGGTTGCTCATTTTAAGCGCGGCGGGAGATTCCGTTTTCTCTTCCGGAGTGGATTTGAGTGAATTGATTCGATTTAAGAACGTGAACGAAGCCCGTCGTTTTGCCTTGCAACTGGAAGCGACCAATGAAACCTTGTTGAAATTGCCTAAGCCGGTTATTGCCGTGATTAACGGCCATGCTCTGGGCGGGGGATTCGGTTTGGCTTCCAATGCGGACATTCGGTTATTGGCTTCGCAAGCAAAAGTAGGCTTTCCGGCCGTCCGTTTGGGTGCCATCTTGCCCGCCGGTTGTACATTGCGTTTGAATGCTTTGATCGGGGCGGGACGTACCAGAGAGCTGCTGTTGAGCGGGCGCATGGTGGAAGCCGATGAAGCGCAAAGCATGGGTTTGGTGAATGAAGTGTGGCCCAGAGAAAAAATTTTTAACAGAGCGCTGGAAATAGGAGAGGCGGTTTTGAGTGCCAGCGACGAAGCTCTGATGATGACCAAGCAACTGGTTAATCAGGAACTACTGGTTCAAATACAGCAATATGCTCTGGCCTCAGCCGAGAATTTTGCCTATTTGGCTTTTACCGACGAATGGCAGCAAAGAATCGGTGATTTTTTAAAGGGGAAGTCGAAAGGTTAGCCGAATGAATGGGGAAGGAGTTGGCGTCTCATTCCGAGGAGTCCCGGGAATCGGGATGACGAGGAATCCCCTTGTTATTCCAGGCGATTGTTGTCCAAAGCTTTGAGGGGATCCTTCTCCCGCAGAGCGGGATCAGGATGACATGTGTGTGGCTGTCATTCTGATTCCCGATTCATCGGGATTCAGAATCCCTTGGGTGTTTGGAAGGGATCCTTCTCCAGCAGGGCGGGATCAGAATGACACCCCGGGGCGAAACGGATTCCTGGCTACGTTTGGAATGACCTCTTCGGTAGCATGGGATCCCGCTATTGCGGGACCAATATTAAAACCATTTAACCAATCAACAAAGCAACCCAATTCGTAGGCAGCCGAATTTTTAATCCGCAATTCCCAAAGCAGGCCGGCGGTGGGTTTTCGCGCAGATTTCCCATTAATTGAATAGCCGGTAGCAGCATCGGCGTTGATCTTAATCGTCCAAATTTTTCCTGAAGTGATGCCGATCATTGAACCAACCCTTGAGCACTTCTATTTTTACCACGAATTCAATGCTGAATTCATTTAATTCTGACCTATGACCACCCTAAATGCCTTTATTTTGTTCTTTTCCAGGTAACGGACGTTACCTATTCGGTAATGCTCCTTCTAAGAAATAGAATGTCTGTTTCATATATTTGATTGTTCATCGTAAAATTCCATGAATTAGTTCGTTAGCTAAACATACAGGCGGATTACTATCATCACGCTCCAATGTGGCCGCCGAATTTGAATTAAAGTTCAATTTTTGATGGACGAAAAGTAGGACGGGATGAATGAGGTGATTGGTTAAAACGTGTTTAACAGCAGAAACTCTTCCTCTTTTTCTTGATGACAATTTAGAAAAAAAGCGATACCTTTTTCCTGCTTTCTTTGAAAATGCAACAGTATGTGCACTATTGTAGTGTGTCCATCAACGGCTTTTTAAGTGAAATGTAAAAAGCGCTAATAACATAAAGGTAACAAAATGATGAAACGTTTTTTTCTTTTTTGGCTCCTTTTTATCGGTTTTTCTTTTTCACAAACCATGCAGGTAACCGTCCATTCCCAATTTCCTTCGCCCTATTTAAGCGATTGGATGTCCGTGCCCAATTTGGTGCAGGTTACCGTGTTTAACACCAATCCTACCGCAGAAAATTACTACATTAAAATTCGCCTGGAATCCGATAACAACGGTTTGATCATGGAAGGGAAAACCGAAAGTTTTACCGTATTGCCCGGTGGAACCTATTCCATTGATAATACCCATCTTATTAATATTAATACGGCCACGATTAACGAAGCTCTGGTTAACCAGGTACGGAGCACCAATCAAATTCCCGAAGGTTCCTACACCTTAACTTTGGATTTGTACCGCGTGGGTGGGGAAGAACCGGTTTACGGTCCGGAAATAGCAACATTTTACGTACTTTCGTTCGACCCGTTACAACTATTGGCACCCTTTGACGGTGAAACGGTGCTCAATGAATCCGCCCTTATTTTCCAATGGACTCCGGTGGTTGAAGGGATTAACGATTTTAACGTGCGTTACCATGTGAGTGTGTTTGAAATAAAACCCGGTCAAATTCCCTATCAGGTCATAACCTCAGCCTATCCGGTGTTTGAAGAAGACGTTACCAATGCCACCCAATTAAGCTATCCCGCAGCGGCGTACGGCCGCCTGGAACGCGGGAAAAAATACATCTGGTACGTGCAGGCCTTTAACAATAATCCGGGGCCTAATTTCGGACAGCCTCTGGGTGAAAATGAAGGCCGATCCGAAATTTACTCGTTTTATTATCAGGAACGCGTGGAAGAAGCCACGGATTTGGCGCACATTAACCGTTTGGAATTGGTGCCCGGTGTGGCCTACTTAAAAAATCTCTCGGCCGTTAGCAAAACGGAAACGGAAACCGACTACATTTTGGACGGCAGCGCTACTTTGGTGGCTTATGTGCAAAGTGATTCTTTTGAGGTCAATGTTTCCGTAAATCATTTGCGTTTTTTAAAGGGCTCGTTTTTCCCGCCCTCTTTTACGGGCGGCGATGTGAGCGCCACACTCTCCGGTCAGTTGGAGCAGGTGCCCGGGTTGAATGATTTACCTGTGCATCTGACGGATTTGCTGTTCAATCCGGCGCAGGGACTTACCTTTGGGGCGCGTTTTGAAATCCCAAACAATGCTTACATTAGTGCGCAGGATTTGAGCGGCCGGATTCAATTGACCACCAGCGGTTTTTCGGGTCAGTTGGATTTTAACGGCGACTGGCAGCATTCTATTTTGCATTTCGACAATGATTTATTGCAGGTGCATTTAACAGCCATTCACATCGATTTAACAAGCTTTTCCGTTCGTACCGATGCGCAAGTGCGCTTTTTGGGCTCGGACAGCTCATGGAATTTCCCCAATGTGCAATGGAATCTACCGCAATTGAGTTTCCCCATTGCCGTTACCGGTCGGCAAGTGTTGTCGCTGAGTCCGGGAAACGACTTCTTAAAATTGAAAGTGCGGTCCCTCACCGGCTCGGTTTCCTTTAACACCAATAGCGGAGCCTTCGATTTCGATCTGGGCCTGTCGGCCGCATTACTATTACCGTTTAGCGCCACACCGTCCAGCTACCCCGAAGTTTCCTTGCGTCTGAGCAAAGCCCACGGTTTGCAATTACAATCGTTCAGGCCGCATCTCAATCAAAATTTACAGCTCAATTTGGATTGGATGAAAATGGCCCTGCGCTCTATGAATTTAAGTGCGTTTAGTTACGAATCCGGCCATTTCCGATTTGCTCTGGACCTGGATGCGGAATTCAACGTAATGGGATTAACGAATTTCGATTTGCCCGTTATTCACGGCATCCACATCACACAGGATGGCATCAGTATCGATGCCCAAACATTCGATCAACTTTCATTAGCACCTTTTGAATTGGCCGGTTTACGCCTGGAACTGAAAGCTTTGCGTGTGGGGGCGTTAACATTCAATTGGAGCGAAGGCCAGTGGCCTCACTGGGATTTTAAGGCCGATATCGATGTGAAATTGCCCAATTTGCCAGCCAATTTTGCCTCGGTTTTACGACAAAAAGTCTTTCATTTAACCGATTTGGATTTGGGTACACCGCACATCCGCTACGAATTCCCGCAAGTGACCTTTGGCGATAAAGAGGCGGAAATCCCTTTAGGCGGCGGAGCGGCTTATTATGTGCGCACTTTAGGCGGTGTGGTGGATGTAGCCTGGCAGGATCATCATTTAAACAACCAATCGACTTTAACCATGAGCGGCGATTTGCAATTGCCCGATCTGTTCGGTTGCGGGGAGACTCAATCTTTGGCTTCTTCACAATTACGCCTGGACGGCTTCGGGCACATCAGCGGTCGCATCGATAATTTTGTGCCGAGCTGTCCGTTAAAGTTCGGTTTCGTAACGCTTCATGTTACATCCAGCTCGTTGCAATTTGCCTATTCCGATACGGCACAAAGTGCCGTGCTTTCGGCAGCGGTTAGCGCCACCTTGCCGGGCATTTCGGGTGGCAGCGAATCCACAGCCAACGGAAATGTGACTGTGGATTTGATTTCGGGCAAAATGCTGGACGGGCAATTGGTCTTTTCGAATTTCGCTTTAAAAATTCCGGATTTGAATCCCATTTTAACTTTCAATATCAGCCAGGCCACCCTAACGCGCGATGGCCTGGAAATTAACGGCACGCAACAATTGGCTTTGGGCGGCGCTCAGGTGGGCGTGGTTTTCGATCATTTATTGCTAAATTTGCATTCTTTTAAAGTCATTTCGGGTCAGGCATATTTTAACAGTAATTTTGCCTTTAAGCTGGGGATTACGGACGGTGCACTGTCCTGGCAGGCAACGCAGGCCGGACAGGCCTTAAGCGAAGAAAACAGCATGATGCTTAATTTGCCCTCGAATATTCATATTTCGTCGCAGGGCCTGCAATTAAGCGGTACGAGCACGGTGGCTTTAAATTTTTCCGGTCAGCAATTAGATAGCATCGCTGCCCGTTTTTCCAACGATTTTAGTTTGCAATTTAAACCGTTCAAGGTCAAAACCGGGCAGGTGGAATTCCTTTACGCCGGAAGTCGCATCGCCTACCTCGATGCCGGCGGCATTCATTTCGACTTGGGCTTCTTCGGCGAACAGGCCCTGCCGGCACAATTGCCCTTGCCGAACGAATCCATTGCCTATCTGGTTTTAAAGCAGGGTAATCAGTCTTTGGTTGATATTCAAACGGTGAACAACGGGGTGCGCATTGCCAGCAAACCGGGGCAACCGGTGCGTCTGGTTTTGCCGGGACTGCAATTCGGATTGCCTCAGGCGCCGGAGGTAGGCGTGGAATTTTCCATTGTGGTAGATCCCCTGCATTTCCAGTTGCGGGAGGGACACATTCGGGCCGTAATCCCGCAATCCACGCCCGGCTTCGATCTGTCCAAAGTGGGCATTCCCCTAAAAATCAGTAATTTGAATTACGCCAAGGTAGGAGGCATTAAAACCTTTACCTTCAAAGGGCTGCCTGCCCTGTTCGGAACACAGCTTTCCGAAAGCGATTCTCTGACGCTGACCATCGACGAAACCGGTCAGTTAACTTCCAATTTCGATTTAACGCTCGATCGTTCCGTACCCCTGGTGGGAAACGGCGATTTGGTCCAGTTGGAATTGAAGCACGTCTCCGGAAACATCACCTGTAGCCTGCACAACTTGCAATTCGACATCACGGCCAGCGGTGGTTTAAAAATGAAGTTGAACGATACGCCGCAGGAAGTGGTGAGTTTGAATTTGCACGTAACCCCGCACGGATTAAGCGCGCAAAATTTGGTGGTTAATCCGCAGTTGGCCAATTTTGCCTTTAATCTGGGTGTGGCAGACATGACTTTATCCGATTTTACCATTCCGACTCTTTCTTACAGTCATGAAAGCGGTTGGGATTTTCAGTTCGATTTTTCGGCAAAACTGGGCTTTCCGCAATTCGGTAATTTTCGTCTGCCCAAGATCGAACACATTACCATCGGCAAAAACGGCATTCATTTTCCCGAAACCTCTTTACCCGATTTAACGCTGCCCGGATTCGATTTGGGCGGTTTTCAACTGAGCTTGACAGGCTTGCGCATTCCGGAGATCACCGTGGATATTTTTCACGGTAATTACGATTTCGGTTCGGCCTCCGGTTTGCGTCTGGATTTTGTCCTGAACATGCCGCATCTGGCACAGGGCATGTCGCCTCAGTTGGCCAATCTGGGCCTGCTCGTATCCGATTGCAGCATCGACCACGGCATCATCACAGGTACCATTCAAAACAAGCCGGTTGCGGATCCGGGCATTGAAATTCCCATTGGCGGGGGAGCTAAATTTTTTGCCAAAACCTTTAGCGGTCGCCTGTTTTCCGATAGCACGTCCGATCATCCCACCCAGAAATTTGATGTGCAAGTGGCCGGAGCCTTTCAATTGCCGTCCGGCCTTTTCCCCTGCTCTCAGGCGCAGGATGTGCCCACCGCTTTACACATTAATTCCGATGGACGCATTTCCGGTTCGGTGCAAAACTTTGTACCTTCGTGTCCTTTGAGTTTCGGGCCGCTTAAATTGACCGTGAATTCGTCCTCGCTAAATTTTGATTTTTCTTCCGGCGAACAATCGGCCGTTTTGGCCATGGATGCCAGCGCCAAATTACCGGCCCCGACGGCCGGCGATTCCATCGAAGCGCGCGGCAATATTTCGCTGGATTTGGTGCAGGGGAAATTCATCGACGGGCAAATTGCCATCAATACGCCGTTCCGTTTGACACTGCCGGCCGATGGTAACTTGCTGACGTTTACCATTAATTCCGCACTGCTTAATCGGGAAGGATTGCAAATATCGGGTAGCAACCAATTGAATTTGGGCGGCGGAATGAACGTCACGGCCAATTTTGAAGATTTTCTCATCGGCTTGCATCCGTTTAAATTAAAATCGGGTCGCGTAACCTTTGCTTCCTCTTTTGCTTTTAAAATCGAACCAGGCGACGGTGGCCTGCACTGGCAGGCCGTGGGCCCCAATCCGACTATCGACAGTAACTTCGGAATTGCTCTGGATTTACCGGACACCTTGGGTATTGCGGACGGTCGTTTGTACGCTCAGGGCAGTGCACAGGTTAACTTCAATTACAACGGCCAATCCTATTCCGGCTTAAGCGCGCGTTTTAAAGACGGTTTTACCATGGATATTTGGCCGGTAAAAGTGCATTCGGGCAAAGTGGAATTTATTCGTGACGGCGAAATGCTGGCCTACATCGACAGCACGGGGTTTGTGCCCGGTAATGTGTTGGGTGCTTTACCCATTCCGGACAGTATCGGCTTGCCTTCGGCTTCGGTGGCCTACATGCGTCTGCGCGACGAGCAAGGCCATTTGTTGGTGGAAACCGTGGACAACGGCAGTGCTTACATGCTGCAAATTAAATCCGGTAAAACTTTAAAGATCAAAATTCCCGCCCTGGCCAAAAACGGAAACGTGCCCGAGCTGCAAGTTACCTCGCTTAGTGTCGGCGTCAATAAGAGTACCTACAACATCGTTAGCGGAGGCATTCAGGTGCAGGCGCCGGAAGGCGGTACCTTGCTCAATTTGGCGGATATGGGCATTCCGATTGAATTGACGCGTTTTCAATTCAAAAAAATAAACGGTAATTACGGTGTTGTGCTGGCCGGTGCATTAAAATTACCGGAGTCGCTTTCCGATTTGAATTTAACCGTGGACAGTTTATTGCTCTCCTCTCAGGGTATTGAAGGCAGTGTGTCCAAAGGGAATTTTCATGAACATTACACGCAGGGGACCAGTTACTTTAAAGAAATTTCGCTGGGCAGCGACGCACCCGTACAGTTGAAAGTGGAAGGGTTACAAGCCCATTTTGCACCCGGTACATTTCAGATCCAATTTAGCGGCGATTTGTTTGCCGATCTGTTCAAAGAAAACGATCAACCCGCGCCGTTGCATTTTACGGCCAGTGTGGGTACCGATTCCACGGCTTTTACCGTGGATGTTTCCCATTTAACTCAGGGTATTCCTTTGAAAGTGGCGCGCATGCTGCCTTTGGCCAACAACAGCAATCTGCCGCCGCTTAAAATCAGCACGGCCAACAACGATTTTGCCGTGGAAGTCAATACCTTGCTCAAAATTCCGCAGTTCGGCGACGATTTCGGTATTGAAGTGCGGGGCTTGAAAATTTCCAAAAACAACGGCCTGCACATGCCGCAAATCACCCTGAACAATCCGGGCGATTTCCTGCATTTCGAACTGTTCACCATGCAATTCGATATTAACGATGTGGGCTTTTTCTACGAAAACAAAAACGGCTCCAAGGTATTCGGTGTGAATTTGGGCGGCCAAATTCATTTTATGGACAATACCAGTTCTTTTAGCGGTTTGAAAATCGGTAGCGACGGCAGTTTTTCGCTGGCTCAAGCCAATTTGATCTCGCAACCCATCGATATCATTCCGCATCAGCTTTCCTTACAGACCTTGCAATTCGCTCAGGACTCGCTGAAGGCTTCTTTTAAAGTAACGCCTCCGCAACCCTTAAACCAGACACCGAGCACCATTAATTTTATGATTTCGCCGGATGGCCACGTGAGTGGCGGCGGGACGGTGGTGCTGTTAAATGAACAGCACGGCCTGGGTCATAATGATCAAACCGAGTGGAATTTCTGGAAGGGGAGCATTGATTTGGTGTACATGGATCTGGAACTGAATCTGGAGCACCTGCAAAATTCCAAGGTACAAATCAACGGCGATGTTTGGCTCAACAACGAAGCCCCCAGCCAAGATTACGTACAAATCGGTTACAAACAGGGTGGCGTGGTCTATCCCGGCATCTTGTTTACTTTCGACGGTCAGGTGCATTTCGGGAATTACAAACTGATCGGTCATCCGAAATTCGATCTGGATGTGGTCGGCTTTACGCTGAATAATTTAACCTCCGTTCCCGGTCAGGAATTCGGCCTCGATATTTCCGGTGATGTCTCTTTGAACATCGCTTCGGCCTCCAGCACGGTGCGTTTCGAAAATTTACGCATCACCAAAGATGGCGGGATGAGTAACATCGCTTCGGCCATTACTTCCGGCTCCATCACCATTGCCAACATTTTTTCTTTCGGTATCCAGAGTTTTCAATACGAAGAAAACGGCGGTGATATCGAATACACTTCTGGTTCGATGCCGGCCGGCAATAATAACGGCAGTCAAACAACGCAAACCGTGCATGCCGATTCTTATGTGCAATTCGGAGTGACCATGTCCATCGGAGAATCGTTCTCGGGTGGTGTGGATCGCTTTTTACTGTTTACGGTAAACAACCAGCCTAACATCATCATCGATAATCTGCACCTGAGCATTCAGGATGTGGTCACGGCCTCTTTTGACATGCAATATCTTAACGTAAACGGCGGATCGCGCTTTTTGGCGGCCGGACAGGTGGTGGTGCAGCCCAATATCAGTTTAACCACGATCGGTTTGTTTGAAAACATTAACGGCAAGTTGCGATTCGGTATTTTTGCCACGGCCGAGCTGCCCGGCCCGGGCATCGTCTTGTTCCCGGGCATTTCTCTGGCCCGTTTGGGCGGCGGATTTTTTTACAATCCCAAACAGGAATATTTGGATTTGGTGGTTAATAAAACCGATTTGAAGGACGATCAGATTCTGGACAACTTGCCCAAGCTCAACAACGGGGAGGCCAAGTTTGCCGCCATGTTGTACGCCGGTGTGGTCATCATGGACAAAACGATGGTCAGCGGCAGTACCATGATTACCATTACCGATCAATACATCAATTTTGCCGGTAAGGTGCTTTTGCTGAACATGAAGAACAAGTTGTACGGCGGATTTACCATGACCGCTCGCTTCGATCAATTCTACATCGACGGTTTGATTTTTGCCAAAGCACAGTTCGGATTGATCAAAGGCGACGGGCAGTTGCAATTTAAGATTGCCGAAGATCAGTGGTACATCAAAGGCAAAATGAATGCGACCGTACTGAATCCCAAATTTTTGAAGGCGGACAGCAAATTTTTTATCGGTAATCCGGGTTTCATGTTCCAGGCCAGCTCACGTTCCTCTTTCGATTTTTGGATTGTGAATGTGAGCAGTACCGTTTCGGGCACGGTGTGGATGAAATACCAGGGGCCGCGGGAATTCGGCGCCTATTTTTCCTACGGTGTGGAAGCCGAAGTGCTTATGGGCCTGGCCTCCATCGATGCTACCGTACGGGCTATTTTAATCGTCAGCGATCATTTCGATCTGTACGGAGAGGCTAACGGTTCGGTGTGCGTGTGCTGGGGCGCCAAATGTTGGGACGGTTCCATCTGGGTCAAGGTAAGCGATGTGTCGCCGCATTTTGACGGCGGTTTCGGTTCCGATCCGGAAATGCGTGAAAAAATAGACGAAGCTGAGAATATGGCCGATGAAATGGAAAACGAAGCCAATCAGGCCGAAAACGACATGCAGAACCAATTGGTGCAGAATACCCAATTGAACGACCGGCAAATCAAATTGGCCGGCATTAATCTGTTTGCCGGTAATTCGGCGCAGACTGCACAATCGTGGTTGGCAATGGAAGAGAGTAACGGCGGACTTAATTCTTCCGAGCGTTCCAATTTGAATACGTTCATTTCTCAGGATTTAACTCTGCCGACCAGTCTGCGGCAAACATCGAATGATCTGGCCAATTTACTGTCTCAGGAAAAGGCGGCTTTGGCCAGTGCCGAAGCCATTGCGCAGAGTATCGGTCAGCAGTTGGATGTTCGTCTGCAAAATTTGCCTTCCGTGGACGAGATGCAAGCCCAGTACGAAATGGATTCGCCTGTGATCGCTTTTTCCGATTCCGTTGCCGTTACTACTTACACCGGTCCGGATGGAAAAGAGCACCAGAGCTTTAGCGTGCAGCCCCGGTTGGAAATCGATCAGCAAAAAGTGCAGGATCACCAAAATCGCGCGCAACGCATGAAGCAGGCCCGCGAACGGATTTTGCAACAAATTTACCAACGCATTTTAGCCTTGAATTCTTATTTAAATCGTATTGACGCCGTTTTGAACAACGGACAGGGCAATACTACGCTGGACAATTTGGGACGTCAATACATGACGGCTCATGAAAAACTGGAACACTATTTCTGGGAAAATCATCAATATATTTACCGATTGCATGACTGGGCCGCCCAGCACGCTTCGGCTTTACAGGGACATCTCGTACCGGTTCGTGCGGTTATTTCCAACAAGACCAATCGGCTGAATACAATTGACGAATTGCGCACCTTAGCCAAAGCGCGGGCACGAAAGTTAGCCGATATTACTTTCCCGGGTGCTCCCGAAAAGGCCGACGGTTTGTACGAGAATTTGTCCGCCAATATCGATCAGGTGAGTGACAAGGAGAACGTACGGCAAATCGCATATAATTTGGGAATTAATTTGTGGGCCGACATTCCGCAGGCGGGTATTCATGCCTTAGCCGCGGCGTTCGATTCTGCCGTGGTGGCCAATATTGCCAATCGCAATGAGCAGGTGGGCGCTCTGGAAGCCCGGCACGAACAGATTACGGCTGTAATCGATAAAATTTACGATATGCGTGTGGCATTTGCCCAGGCCTTGTACGATTTGTGCGACCGCTATTTGTATTGGCAGTTGGGCAAAGCCCCTGAAGATCAGATTGTGGTCACCGGAAACAATCAAACGGGTCTGCCTTTGGTCTCGTACATCGATTCCAAAATTTTACCAGGGTACGCCCACAGCATGTCCGGGTTGCATTTGAATGCCGGTGCCGGCATTAGCGGACTCAAGGGCGTGCAAGTTCCCAATGGGGGCAATCAAGCGCAAGCGGCTGTCGCTTATAATCCGCAAAAGGGCGTGATGAATCTGGGACAATTTAAGGCACCGCGGCCACCGGTTATGGTAAAAGTAGGAAATGATTTCATAACGCAGTTATTCCCGGATGTCAAAGTGATTCACGATCGTCTGGCCCAACAACTGGTTTCTCCCAAGCTGGATCGCATTACGGTGCATGTGTACAAAGACAACCACACCGCCCATATTTACGCCACGTATGCCGGTCACCATCCGGCGGGCATTGCCAATTACAGCTTTGCCATTACACCGGCCTATCATGCTCCCGAAGCGCAAAATAACGGCGGGAATCAAAGCTTGGACGGTGGTCTGTCTTTGGGCGGCGGATTCAATGCCCCGTTGTTCCAGTTCGCCAATATGCTTTACGGCGGTTTGCAGGGCAATTACGGCGTGTATTCCAATCAGTACAAGATGATCGGTTTGCGCGATCATATCTATTCGTATTTTATTCCGCAAAAGTTCGGACAAACTCAGGCGGAATATGCCTTGAAAATTCGGGCGCGTTCCACCAGCGGTTACGCCAACCGCCGCTTAACCAATTTTACGATACGTTTCGACGGGACGGCGAATAACCAATATCAGGGCGCGGAACAAATGATGGATGACCACACGCCGCCTGTGGTGCAAAAAGTGCAGGTGCCTGTGTACCAGTTTAGCACCGATCGCATCATGAAGGTTCATGTGGAAGCCGTGGATGCCGAATCGGATGTGATGGAACTGGCTTATGCCGTGGGCGATAAAGCACATATTTCTTCGGGCGACCGCATTACCTGGCATGGGGTTGGCGCCCGTCGCGATTTCAACATCTTAGGCCTCTCTTTGCAGCACAATCACCGCTACTATGTGTACGTTAAGGCTAAAAACAGTGTGGGCATGTGGAGCAGCGCGTTTGTTTCCCATGCCGTAACCATCGATACCACGGCACCAAGCGCTGTTGCGGTTACGCGTACCAATCGTTTTCCGAGTTACCAAAACGGACCGGTTAGTTTTGATGATGCCATTACGAATTACAATTCGAATCACAGCGTGCAGTACGATGGGAAAGGCGGTGCCTTTGAATTTGTCATTCCGGCGCAATCGGCGGTTCAAAACGCCTCGTTGTCCGAAAATCGTCTGTTCCCTGTTCTGGGCAATTTTCTGGGAAGCATGAGCCTTTCGCCGGACGATACGATTCCACCGGGAATTTTAATTAAGTTTAATCCGGCCAACGATCCGGAATCGGGCATCGAACAGTACGTTTTTAAAGTAACCCGTTCGGCTACGGATATGAATCCCAACAGCGGCTGGCGTTTGTTGGGCCTCGGCAACGACGGTCAACCGTTGACAACCATTAAACTGATAGGTCAGCCATTGGCCTATCTGGATAGTTTTTACGTGCACATTCGCGCTTTAAACCGCGCCGGAGTTTTAGGCCCGCAAACGGTAACGGGTCCCATTCGCCCGGCCGATCCCACGGCTCCCACCAAACCGGGAATAACCTACGGAGTTAATCCTTTAAACGAACCGTTCTACACCACTTCGGCCCATCGTCTGATTTTGGGCTTGGTGGAAGCCAAAGATAATGAAACCGGAATTGCCGGTTACGAATACGAAATCGGTACATTACCCAATCAGGGCGATATTCGCGGTTGGACACGCCAGGGAGTGCGTGTCTTCAGCAGTTCGGTGGAAATCGGACAGCGCCAGTTCCCGCGTAATTTATTCAGACTGAATACATTCCAGAATTACGGGGTAGTCAATAATCCTTTTGCCACCCAGCACAGACGCAT
This sequence comes from uncultured Caldithrix sp., assembly GCA_964532875.1. Taxonomy (GTDB): domain Bacteria; phylum Calditrichota; class Calditrichia; order Calditrichales; family Calditrichaceae; genus Caldithrix. The sequence goes on from CAZHIZ010000055.1 coordinate 14,236, forward strand.
TGAATTGAGCGGCTTAAACCTGACGAACGGTTCGACGGTTTATGTTACCATCCGTGCCGTAAACGGAGACGGTGTGCCCGGGCCGGCTATTGCCAGCAAACCCATTAAGGTGGATCTAACGCCGCCGCCGGCTCCATTGGCCGTTTTGTTGTACGATAACGATCAACATCGTATTTCGATTAATCTCACCAATTTCAGCGATATGGAATCGGGAATGTACGGATTTAAAGTTGCCATCAGGCGTGGCGATGATGCCAATGCAACGGCTACCATCGTGCGTGTTTTCCCCGTGCATCTGGCGCATTCATCCTCGCTACAGCTCATTATGCCCGGTATCTACGGACGATTCCAATCGGTAACCATTAAAATTTTGGGACTGAATCGCGCCGGTTTACAAACCCCGCTTCAAACAATTGTTCGTAAGCCGATAGATTTGACCCCGCTAAGTAACGGCCTTAATTTGGGTGCCGGAAACATTCCGCCCGTTCAAAATGTGGGAGGTCATTAATGGTTCGACAAATAATAAGCAGAATATGGTCAAAAGATAAAAATGAGGCAATGATGAAATTAGCGCGTATTTTAGTATTTTTGCTGATTAGCACCGTTTACGTTTTCGGCGGACAATTGCCCGATTTGGTGGGCTTTAGCGACGGGAAAGCGGTGTATGTGTTTTTGCCGCATCCCGTACCGGCCGGGCAGGGTGTAATTCTGTGGAAAAAACAATCCGGTCATTCGTGGCAAAAGGCACTACCCGTGGTGGTCAAACCCATTAACGATCCTTACCGGATGCAGAAATTATTGGGTGCCGATTACCCGATTCTGGCCCGTACCATGGAAGACCCCGATCCGGCGCGCATTTTAACCAAGCTGCACAGCGACGGTGTCTATTCCTTGATGTTGTGTTTCAAGCTGCCCAAGTTGAGCATGTTGTTAGGCCGTTTGTTGGTCGATACGCACGTGAAGGCGGGGCAGACCTGGCAATATCGTGTGGAATTTGTGGACGCCGGTGGTCAAACGGTACGCAAGACTGCCAGCGTGCGGGTCAAAATTGCCCGACCTTATGTGCGCGAAGTACGCCATGTGCGCGTAAAAATAGCGCAACGTCTGGCTACGATCTCTTTTACCTATCCCAAATTTAACTGGCAAAAACCGGATTGGGTCGTTGGCTTTCGTTTGTATCGCAGTACGGACGGAATCCATTACCAGAGGGTTGGCCGCGATTTTATTTTTCGTTTGGATAATCCGAGGGTAACTTTGCAGGACGGTTTGCTCACTTACGGACAAACTTATTGGTACAAAGTAACCACCCTTTCCTATTTCGGTTACGAAAGCAAAGGCTCGACCCCGGTTAAAGTGTACGTCAGGGACACGGAACCGCCTTCGATCGTGAAAAACATTCGCGCCCGGTTTAGCGGAAAAGGCATTATGGTCAGTTGGGACATTAGCCCGGAACCGGATGTGGCCGGCTACGAAATCTTTCGCGGAACGGCCTCCGATCGTGTTCGTAAACGCTTGAACAAAACCTTGATCCCGGCCTTGCAAACATTTTATTTGGACTCGACCGGACGTGAAGGGCAAAAATATTTTTACGGGGTCGTTGCCGTGGACAAAGCCGGCAATCGCAGTCAACTTTCGGCACGACCGTATGCCGTTTGGCCGGATCAAACACCACCACCCCCGCCTGCCTGGGTCAAAGTACGCTTTAGCAAAGGCAAATTACGCATTTCATGGAAAAAAGTACTGAAGGAGCCGGTACGCGGTTACTACGTGTACCGCGGTTTGGATCAAAAACATTTAGTTCAGCTAACACCCAAGCCCGTGGGCAAAAAGTATGCGGTTTATGCCGATACGGGGAACGGACTTAAAAAATTTCAATTCGGAAAAACCTACTGGCTTGCCGTGCGGGCCGTGGACATGGCCTGGAATTTATCGGACTACAAATATGTGAAATTCACCGTTCCCGATACCATTCCGCCACAAGCACCGACGGACATCATGGTCGATATCCGCAAAAACGGAGATGTTTACTACAATTGGAATCCTTCGCCTTCATCGGATGTGGTGCGTTACGCCATTGTTCTACGTGAAGAAGGGAAACGCCTACCTTTCAGACAAAAAACCGTGGGTACAGACACCTTGCGCGGCGTGTTTCCGCGCTTGCAAAAAGGAAAGGTTTATTGGCTGCAAATTACCGCCATCGATCAGGCCGGTAATCGGAGTGTGCCTCCTTTGCGCAAAAAAATAGAGGTACGCGATTACGTTCCGCCCGCTCATCCGCGAAATGTTTTTGTCAAGAAGACCGGCAAGGGCTATCGTTTAAGCTGGAATAAAGTCGTGGATTTTGATTTTGTCGGTTATCGCATTTATCGGGCGGCTTCGCCCACGGGAACTTACCACCCGGTGGTTAAGAAAATCATTAAAAGCGAACACTATCTTTTACCTCTTAGCGCACGGTCCGGTTATTACGAGGTGCGCGCGGTGGACAGTTCCGGCAACGAGAGCAAGAAAAACGAAGTGATTTACATCGGGCGTTAAATGATGAAGAAGATGGAAATAAAACCGTGCAGCGTTTAGTACCACAATCGGTATTACTGATTTTTTACTTTTTGCTTTTTAGCGTGAGTTTTACGAGCGCTCAGGGCGGAGCGGATTTTTATTATGATCAGGGTGTGCAAGCTTACAACCACGGGCGGTTTGCCGAAGCCTACCGCAATTTTCGTTTGTACGAACCCATCGCCCGGCCGCCCAAAGAATTCTACGTTTATTTTGCCATGAGCGCGCTGCGTTCCGGGCACGATGATGCTTTGCAAATTTTGCGACGGGGTTTAAAACGATTTCCGGGCGATCCCGATTTGACGTTGGTTGCGGTGCAGCTTTTGGCCGAACAGAAGCATTTTGCTCAGGCCATGCAGTTGCTGCAAAAAGCACGCCGACGCATTTTGCCTCAGGAATACCGAAGTTTAATGGGCAAGTTGGCCTTTAACCGCGGCGTTCAATTGTACCAAAAGGGTAAAAAGAAAGAAAGTTTAGCCTATTTTCGACAAGCCGTCGATCTGGTCAAAGACGATGCCCGCTTTGTACGGAATTTGGCTGTGGTGCTTTGGGAAACGGGTTCTAAGAAACAAGCGGTACAATTACTGGAACAAAAGATTCGTCTCTTTCCGGACGACGATCAAATGAACGCCTTGCTTCTTACTTTTTACCAAAAAATGGGGGCGGCGGCTAAATTGCAACAGCGCCTGGAATCCAATGCCCGGCGTACGGGGCGCCTGGACGACTATTTGATCTTAGCCCGCTTTTACCTTTTGAGCGGTAACGAAGCCAAAGCCAATTCCTTATTCAAGATGTTGCAAAAACGCTTTCCCCAAAACAAAAAGGTTTATTTAACTTGGATCGATTACTACCGAAAGGTGTTCCGTTACGACAAAGTAGAAGCGATTTTAAATGAGATGCACTCTCGTTTTAGCGGGGATACCCTGGTGTGCCGCCTGCGAGCCGAAAACTTTGAAGCGATGGATAGTTTACATCAGGCTGCCGATTTGTGGCGAGAGTGCCTGCAAAAATATCCTCACAAGGCCGAATGGCATTTTAAGCTCTTGCAGGATTTGCGGAAAACCGATTCCGTGCAATACCGTATTCATCTGAAAGAAGCGGAGCGTTTATTAACCGACAATCAAAGCCGATTGCGCATTGCCTTAGCTTATATGGGCATTAAAGAATTTCGGCAGGCCATGCCTATTTTGCAACAGTTGGTACGGTTTGATTCTGCGGACGGCGTTTCGGCAACCTATCTGGGACTTTGTTATCGGGAAACGGGCGACGATTCTCTGGCCGCGTACTGGTTCCGCAAGGCAATTGCCAACGGGAATGCCTTGCCGCAGGCTTATTTCGGCTTGGCGCATCTTGCTTATGAAGCCGGTCATAAAAAGCAAAGTGACGACTATTTTACTATGGGTCTGGAGCGTCTGTTGGACCGTTTGCGTAAGGCTCAAAAGCTGACCATAGCCGCAGTTAACAGGGAAGGAGCAAGCTCTTCTTCTGGTCGCAGCAAGCGCCTTTTCCGCACGTATGAAGATGACGAGCAATTGTTGAAACGGGAATTACGCTGGTATCAAAATTCCCATTCTGCCCACGAAGCCGTGGCTTTTTTAGAAGAACTATTGCAGCGCTTTCCTAAAAATGCCTTTTTGCGAACCATGCTGGCCGAGCTCTATCTGGACAAAAAGGAGTATGAAAGGGCCACTCGTTTGCTAAACGATGTCTTGTTCATGAAGCCCACCAATGAGCGGGCGCTCCGTTTGAAAATAAAAATCGCCATGCTGCAGGGCAATGCCTTGCAAGCTTTTCGCAACTATTTGAATTTATTGTATCATGCTCCCGAACGATTTACGGCCGGCGACTATCGGACTTTAATGGAAACGGCGCGCAAATGCGGGCAGATGCACAATTTGGCCCAGCAACTTCTGCTGTTGCATGAGCAACGGCGCGGCGATTTGTTATTAAAACAATTTACGGTCGAGGCACTACACTATGCGGGGGATCATGCCAAAGCGCGTGCGGTGGCTGCTGAAAGTTCGCAGAAAAAATCGTTAGGCAGGCAAGATTTTGTACCCGTTTTAAAAAGCCAATAAGTATGAAGGAGTAAACAGGTGAAATTGACATGGCATCATCGGTTAATTTGGGGGTTAACATTGTTTTTGATCCCGGCCTTTCTTACGGCGCAAACGGCAGACAGTGCCGCCGGGTCCGGACATCCCGGTTTAATCAGGAAAATGGTAAAAAAATATTACACGTTTTCCGGCAGCTTCGGCGCTTATGGCGAACTGTATCAAACCACGGCCCGGTACAAACGTTTGCCTTCGTCCACGGCGCGCAGCACCTTGAACTTTACCTTTGGCTTCTGGAAATTTCAGGTGCCGGTACAAATTGTTCTTTCCACGGAAGAAGTCACCTTTAGGCAAAGTTTCAACCGCTTCGGTTTAAACCCCAAAATCGGTGTGTTTACCTTTCATGTGGGTGATTTCGCCGGACGTATTTCACAATTTACGGTTTCCGGAATCAGCATCCGTGGCGGCGGCGTGGAAATAGCGCCGAAGTGGGTACGTGCTGTTTTTGTTTACGGCCAAACCCAACGGGCGGTGAACGATCCGCGTGCTTTGACTTATGCCTACAAACGCATGTTACTGGGGGCTAAGTTGGGATTCGGGCCGCGTAATAAAACTTTTGTGGAATTCAATTTTTTGAAAGCCGCGGATGACGCCAATTCGGTTGATTTGCCCGTCGATTCCACCAAAATTTATCCTCAGGAAAATATGGTTCTCGGCGCCAATGGACAAATTGCTCTGTTTGGCAATCATTTGCGTTTTCAAGGCGAAGGAGCGGCCAGTGTGTACACCCTGAATATTCGTTCAGACAAAGTCGACCGGGATCAGATTAAGATACCGAAGTGGGTCGATCGCTTGTACACCTTGCGTTTAACCACACGTCTGGATTATGCCTACCGCGGGCAGATGCGTTTGAACACGCGCCGCGTGCGGGCTCAGGCCGGCTATCAATGGATCGGGCCGGGATTTACTTCGTTGGGGCTGCCTTACACCATGAACGATCGCGTGCGCTACAACGGCAATGCTTTTGTACGGATCGTACCCAAACGCGTTTCGTTACGCGGCATGTTTGCCTATAGCCATGATAATCTGAAAAATCAAAAAGTAAAAACATTGAAGCACATCAATTTCATGAGCGGCTTGATGTTGCGGCCCCTCCAAGCGCTAACCCTTAATTTGATTTACAGCAGAAACAAATTGCAAAATGAAACAAATTTGGATTCCCTGATTTATTGGGAAAATAATATCGAGAAAAAACGCCAGCTTTTCGATACCTACAACGATCGTGTTATGATCAACGGCGCTTACATGTTTAAGTGGTTACGCTTGGCCCACACCTTAACCTTGGCATACACCTTGCAAAAATCGCAAAAAAGACAAACGGCCATAAAAGAAAACAACTTTGACTCGCGTATGATTACCGCCGCTTACAATGTCATCATTTCTCCAAAAATAAACGGCTCTTTGAACTTCACCCATACCGCCAACCGTCTGGTTACAGGCACAATTAACAGTCAGACTTACGGCCTGAGTCTCAATTATACACCATGGATGCGTTGGCGTAACAGTTTTGCGGTTAATGTACAAAAAAATAGCGATCAGACTTCGGTCAATTACACCTTGCGGTCACAGTTGCGCATTACGGCACGCAGCAGTTTGCGCCTTACTTTGTACAAAATCGATTTTTTCGATCCGGTCAATCCGGATCGCGAGTACAAAGAGCACCGCGGAAGCTTATCGTACAATTATAATTTTTAATGAATTATCCTTCTTGTTTGACCAAGTGGCGCCTTCAGGGCGGTAATCGGTGATGGGGATGGAGAACTGGATAATTTGTCACGCAGAATCGGAAGGACAGGCTAATGAATTCGGTTGAATGGAAAATGGGTGAATCGTTGAACAGGAAAAACGATGCCAACCATCGCAATTAAAAGTAAGAAGGGAAAATTCCTCCGTTTTGCGAAACCTTCCCTATGAAGGAAGGTGCCCGAGACGCCAAGCGGCGAGGGCGGATGGGTACAAAAAGACAAAAGAAAAAAGAAAAGTCCAAATCAAGCCAGTAAGTTTACGGTTCTCTCGATACGCCCCGCCTGCGGCGGGGCACTCGAGAACCGGGTTGTGCTCTCGCCCTACCAATGGTTGAAACATCCGGTCATTGCCGGAATAATTGCTGATCTCCAAGAAAATACCGCCAAACGGTTGCCGAGTGGGTCCCCGCTTGCAGCGGGGAAACGTATCGAGGCAACACGGGCACGGTTCTCTCGCTACGCTCTCCGGCTCAGACGGAGGGCACTCGAGAACCGGATGGTGCCGCTTTTCT
>CAZHIZ010000056.1:0-3558 GCA_964532875.1 uncultured Caldithrix sp.
TCTCCGTCTCCGTCAATATCTCTTAAAGCACCGGAACCGTCCATATCTCCGCTGAAAATGGCCGGGAAATTATCATAATTATCTCCGTTATTGCGGAAGCAGTAAATCCAACCGCCTTCCGTGCTTACCATTACCTCGTATTGACCGTCATTGTCCAAATCGGCAAAAACAGGCGAGGTATTGATGGGCCGATCCAATTTTTTGGGGAAAGGCGCCAGGGTGTCACCATTGAATTCCAGCAGGTACAATTTGCCGTAGTTACCGGAAGAATTATCGGTTCCAAAGGCAATTTCCAACTTACCGTCCTGGTTCACGTCACAAATGGAAGGCGAAGACTGCACGGGGTCCACCGTATCGAAATTCAGAACTTCATTGCCGTTAATGTCCAGAACTTTCAAATCGCGTGCCGTATTAGTCAAAACAAAATACACCGTGCCACGATCATCCACGATAACCGGTTTATTGGAAACACGAGCATTTAAATCGACCGGAAATCCGTTCAAATCGCTGCCGTCCAGATTAATCACGTGAAAATCGGTATTTAAAAGGCCGAATACCAATTCCGGTTCACCGTCGCCGTCCACATCTCCCACGGCAACTCCCTTGTCGATGGGCGAAGTGTAGGAAATGGGAAAACCGGACAGTTCGCTGCCGTCGATTTGCACGGCATGCAGTTTTTTGGACATGGTTCCGAAAATGATTTCCTTATTACCGTCACCGTTCAAATCGGCTACGGTCAATTCGCTACGAATTTCTTCGCCCACGCTATCGCTCATCATCACGCTACCGTCATTCCGAAATATCCGTAAGTGACCCGTTTTGGCCCGTTCGGAAATCACGATTTCATTCACTCCGTCGTTATCCATATCGGCAATTACCGGAGCCATGGTCACGTTACTACCCAGATACACGGGGAATCCGGACAGGGTATTTCCCTGATAATCACAGGCATACAGGCTGTCCGTTTCGCTGACAAAAGCAATTTCCAGTTTGTTGTCCCCGACCAAATCGCCTACCGTAACCGCTTCGGGAATGCTGGTTCCCTTTAAAGGAAATCCCGGTTGATTCAAAGAAGGCGTTACCGAAATATCTTCCGTGCGGGAATAAGGATAGGTTTCGGTCTGATTAGCCTTTTTGGTGATTTGTATGGCCAAAGGCATGAGCGGGGCATCGCTGCTTAACTGAAAGACCAATTCGTCCGAATTGTTCGTGGCCGACGAACCGGCCGCAATATCACCCAGCGAAGCCGTACTGTCCGAAAAAGTGATGTAACCGCTATTCGAAGAACCGATGACCTGCACGTTGTGGGCGTCCTGATATTTGGGATCGTTTGCGATGGTCAAAATAATTTTGGCGCTCTCGCCCGGGTTTAATTCTCCGTCACCGTTGTCATTGATAATTTGAATCGTGTAATCGGAAACCGTTAAACAGGGATAGCTGTTTCGGGCAATGGCGTTGTAGATATTCACGCGCCCCGAGCCGAGGTCACCCGCGTAGTCTGGATTCAAATCGTCGATGGGATCGGCATTATTTTCGATTTGATCGATGTACCATTGCCGATCTTTATTGGGAAACCAGGCTTTGAGCAAGGCAAAGGCTCCCGTCGCTACCGGCGTGGCCATGGAAGTTCCCGCCCAGGAGGCATATCCACCGGCATTCCAGTGAATGGTACTTAAAATAGCAGTGGTCGAACCGCCGCCGTACTCACCGCCCGGCGCACTGATGTCAATCGCCGATCCATAATTGGAATAATCCGCCTTGTGATCGGTATTGTTCGTAGCGGCCACGGAAATACATTTGGAGTAATCGGAGGGATACTGAGCATTGCCCAACCCGTCATTGCTATGGTTATCGTTACCACAGGCGCCGAGCACCACCGCTCCGTAATTATCCGAGACGTCATCCAAAATATTTTGTTCGTACGAAGACATGTAAGCGCCGCCCCAGGAGCAGTTGATAAACTTGGCTCCCAATTTGGCCACGTACAATATGCCGTCATAACCGGAATAAATGCCCGGCTCATTAGTCGTGGAATCCGCATCTCTTGAATTTTTGGTGGCAATAATTTTTACACGGAAGGCCACTCCGGCAATCCCTTCGGAATTGTCCGGCATGGCGCCGATGATGCCGCTACAATGCGTTCCGTGGCTCAATGCCTGATCCTGCCCGGCGCTGGGCGGCCGGATATCGTTGTCGCCATCGGCAAAATCCCAACCGCGCACGTCATCCACGTAGCCGTTACCGTCATCATCTACCCCGTTCAAATCGGCATCGGTAAATTGACCGTCATGATTGATGTCTTCACCGGGATTAATGTACAAAACGTCGCTTAATTCGGGATGTTCGTAATCCACGCCGGTATCGACCACACCGACCAGAACATCGTCGCTGCCCGGCGTTCCGTCCCACAATCCCCAGGCATCGTTGGCCTGAATTTTGCGCACATACCATTGCTCGCCGTAACGCGGATCATTCGGTACGTAAGGATCGTTTTGTGCTTCGTCGAACACATAGTTTTGCGATTCGAAATCCGCCGAAATAATACCCGGAACATGAGCAAATTCATCGCGGATTTGTTGCAATTCCTGGGTGGAATATGGGGAAGCGAATACGGCGCGGTACACTTTACTCAAATTGACATCGCCGACCACATCGCGGTCGTCCGCGGAAGTGGCCCATTTTTCCAAACGGATGGCTTTGTATTTCTTGAGAAGTACGTTTAATTCCGGCACGTCCGTTTGATAAATGCCGTTTTCATAAAGAATAGTCAAATCCGGATGGTCACGCGTCAAACAAAACAAAACGCGGTTCTTAAAAAACCCATCTTCCGCCCAAACGAATTGCAGAAGAATGAGCAGCAGAAAAAGTAACTTTTTCATAGCATCCTCCAATGGTAATTTATTTAACAAATAAAATTTGTTTTCCGTACCGGTGATCGTCAAGCTGAATTGTCACAAAATAGAGACCGGAACTAACGATTTTCCCCGTTTCGTTGCGCCCGCGCCAAATCCAACGATACATGCCGGCCCTTGCGCCATGATCGAACAAAGTTTTGACACGTCTTCCGTTGATATCGTAAATGCGTACCCGCAAGTCTCCCCTGCGCGGCAAATGCAAAGTGATGCGCACGGAAGCGTTAAACGGATTGGGAGCCGTATTAATTTGCATACGATCGGGAACGGCCGGGCGATGAGCGTCGGCTATCGCGGTGGCTGTTCCGACTTTTAAATATCCCGTTCGCCGATTATTGCCCATGAGGGTTCTCCAGCCCCGGAAAGAAGCAATGGAATCGGGTAAATCCAGAGCGATGATTTCCTTGCTGTCGGCGCTGATAAATTCCAAATCTCCGTCACCGTCCAAATCGCCCACAACGGGCTGGGCCGCCAACGTTTGTTGTAAACGGATGGGACTAAAAGGCAGGGCCTTTTGCCGATTGTCCAGAACGTGCAAAGCTCCTTTCGAGGCGGTGAGGAAAAGACGTTTTCCTCCCGGCCAGCGAATCATCAACGGTGATAGATCCAGAGGCGATTGCACACCCTGCGCTTGCAAAATTCGGAT
>CAZHIZ010000056.1:3658-20821 GCA_964532875.1 uncultured Caldithrix sp.
CAACTCGTGCCCTTCTTTATTTAAACAATGTAATTTGCGATCAAATGTACCCAATACAATCTCCGGCAAACTGTCCCCATCGACATCGGCCAGGGCCACTCCTTTATCGACAAAAGAGCCCATGTCAACCGGGAATCCGGACCATTCTTTTCCGTCGGCATCCAAAACGTGCAATTGCTTTTGCATCGTGGCCACTACCACTTCCGGCCGTCCGTCGCCATCCAGATCACCCGAGGCCGCATTGCCGTAAACCGTTTGGCGAATGTCGCTTTGCCAGAGGGTATCGCCGGCGGTCGTGACGGCTCTTATCTTGCCCCTTTGGCTTACCGTCACGATTTCCGGTTCTCCGTCCCCGTTTAAATCCAAAATAATGGGCGGCACACGATGGTATTCCTGCAAATTAAAAGGAAATCCGGGCTTCGTTTTTCCGTTGGCATCGATTAAATACAAACCGTAGTCCGGCGAGATGAACACGATGTAATTCTTTTGTTCCCGCGGGGAATGCAATAAGGAAAGCGGCAACAAACTACCCGCCGTTGGCACGGGAAAATTCCGTTGAAAGGTGGAAAGCAATACGGAAAGAGAGTGATGATCGCGAAAAGTAATTTCCGAATCGGGATTGCAAGTCATGGTGAATTCAATCGTAAAAGGCCCGTAGGCATGATGTTTATCCACGGTCAGGGTCAGATCAGAAGGATCGGTTTCTTTCTGATCTCCGGCCTGAATATCCCCTAAAAATGCCACCGAATCGCTAAAAGTAATGAGGGAATCGGAACTAAATGCCGTTATTTTCACCTGATGCGCATTTTGCCAATGGGCGCGGTTTTTGATTTTAAGCGCGATATGCAGCGTCTCCCCGGGATCGATTTGTCCGTTATTGTTGGCATCCTGCACGAAAAGCGAATCGCCCGCGAAGGTTAAACCGGGTAAAAAAGAAGGAGCCACGGCGTTGTAAACATTAACCCGTCCGCTTCCCAAAAGATTGTTATTGAGCGGATCCGCCGCACGCAGCAAGCGCGTTATTAAAGAATCACGCGATAGAGCGGGGAAAAAGGCTTTTAACAAAGCAAACGATCCGGCCACCACCGGACTGGCCATGGAGGTGCCGGCCCAGGAAGCATAGCCTCCTTTGTAATAGTGAATGGTACTGAAGATGGATTGCCCCGGCGCGCTGATATCAATAACGTGACCGTAATTGGAAAACCAGGCCTTGTGGTCGGAAGGATCCAGAGCGGCAACCGTAACCACGTGCTCCAAATCGCTGGGATAAAAATGCTTGTTATCATTATTATTATTGTCGTTCCCGGCGGCAGCTACCACGATGGCACCGTATTTTTGCGTCACCAAATCAATCAGATCCTGTTCTTCCTGTGCAAAACCGCTGCCGCCCCAGGAACAATTGATGACCGCCGCCCCCATCTTGGCGGCGTACAAGACGCCGTCGTAAGCATTGTACAAATAGCCGTGACTGTAATCATCATCCCGACTTTGTTTGGTACCGATGAGGCGGTAGTTGCGGGCAATACCGCTAATACCGAAATCATTATCCGGCACGGCTCCGGCAATGCCGGCCACATGGGTTCCGTGGCTTAAAATTTCATGCGAACCGGCTGCAGGTGGCCGAATGTCATTATCGCCCTTACTGGAATCGGAAGCTTCTGAAAAATCCCAACCCAAAAGATCATCGACAAAGCCGTTGCCGTCATCATCCACACCGTTGTAATCGCTGGCCGTAACCTGCCCGTCTCCGTCGATATCTTCACCCGGATTCACATACAAAGCGGGACCGATGTCCGGATGCAGATAATCGATTCCGGTATCCACAATGCCGATGAGAACGGGCGGCGCATCTTCGGGCATTTTGGTTTGCAAAGTCCAGGCAAAATCGGCCATGATGCGCCTTAAATACCACTGGCGATCGAACAACGGATCGTTCGGAACGGTTGCCGCAATGGGGGTTGCAATCCTGACCAGCGGTTCTTTTGTGCAGGAGCGCACGGAGGCCAGGGCGGCAAATGCTTTTTGGGCTTGATTAACCAAGGCGGCCTTTTGCAGGCGCAGGCGGTAAATTTTACGAAAATCGATGCCGTTCCACACATCCCGTTCATCGGCCGATTTGAGCCATCGCTCCACGCTCAAAACATGGTATTCCCGGAACAGATTGTCAAGTTCGGACGACACTTTGGAACGTACGACCGACACAGGGCCTTGCGGCCAGGCGGAGGCATCCCTTTGCAAGCTGATGAGAAGTCGGGCGGGATAAAAATCCTGCGCGGCAAGAAAGCCGGCCGTAAAGGCCAGAAACAAAAAAGAAAAACATATTTTTTTGAGCATAGAAATTTCCAAACCGTTTCGAATCACGTCCGAAGAAAAGCCGAACGACAGCCGTCTCAAACGTTCCGTCGTTTCTCCGCAAACCCGAAAGCATTCGCTAAACGACTACTTTATTTTTTACCGTACCTTCTATTTCAGCAAAATCATGCGCCGCATCCGGCTCTGCTGCCCGACCTGCAAGCGGTAAAAATAAATACCGGAAGAAACCGTATGGCCCGCTTGATTTTTACCGTTCCAAATCAGGCGATGTAAACCGCTGCTCATGCGCCCCAAAGCAAACGTTCGAACCTTCCGCCCCAAAACATTGTAAATGGTTAAAACAGCCTTCCGGCCCTGTAACTGCTGAGGCACGGCAAACCGAATGACCGTTTGCATATTAAAAGGATTGGGATAATTGGCCAAAAGCGTTAACCGGCGGGGCAAGCGTGCTTGTGCCCCCTGCTGCATTCCTGTGAATTCCACCCCGTAACTGCCCGTGCGGTAATTACTGCCCAGGTACGTATTCCAGGCGGTTGAGGCACTGATGGGCGTTTGCAAATGCAAAGCGATCAGTTGCGTGGAAGTACCCGCGATCAAATCCGCCTTGCCTTCCCCGTTCAAATCGGCGATCACAGGTGCGGCCGTCAGGGGATCGTCGAGATAGGCCGGGAAATTGGCGAATTCACTACCGTCCGCATGCAAAAGATGCAGGTAGCCGTCTCCGGTACCCAGCAAAATTTCAGGCGAACCGTCATTATCCACATCCCTGCACACCACTCCCGTTTGGGCGGCACTTTGCAGGTCAACGGGAAAGGGGCTTACCAATTCTCCGGAAAAACGGAACAGGTACAAATATCCGCTCTTATCGCTTACGACAATTTCCGGTTGGCCGTCGCCGTCAAAATCGGCGATGGCCGGCGGCCCGACCAATCCGTTGGGGAAGGTCTTCTCAAACTCGATTTGCCCCTGATCGCTTACTTTAAGCAATTTCTGGTCGTTGGTAGCCGCGATAATAAACAGATGACCCTGGTGCTTGACCACAATCGGCGTGGCACTTAACCGTGCCGAAAGCTTCAGCGGAAAATTGGTCAGGGAATCGCCCGCGGCCGTAATGACATGCAAATAGCCGTCAAACGTTCCCACAACCATATCGGGAAGTCCGTCGCCGTCAAAATCCGCTAAAGCCGTACCCACATTTATTAAGGAAGGCATGACTTTGGGGAATCCGGCGATTTCCGTGGAATCGATTTTCAGCACATGCAGCGTTTTGCGCATGGTACCGAAGATGATTTCCAATTGCGGATCGTCGTCCATATTCACCAAAGCCACATCGCCGTACACCGATTCTTTCAGATCGTCTTCGAAGAGAATCTTGCCGTTAAAGTCAATAACCCGCACCGTACCCTCGCGGTTAACGGCAACAATTTCCCGCTTTCCGTCGTGATTGACATCGCCGATAGCCGGCACACTTTTTACCTGGCCCACATCCACGGGAAAACCCGAACGGATGGTGCCGTTCCGATTGACAACCAGCAACCGGCCGTCAGCGGTTACCCCGACAATGACCGTTTCGCCGGAACGCAAACGGACAAAACTCAAAGCGCCTTTAAAGCCGTAACCTTTTAGCGGAAAGCCCGCCAGATAAGCCATCGGGCGCACCTGCAAGGCAAATTCCGTGTGATAGGGATAGGCGGAAGTATCGTTGGCGGTCAGATAGATTTGCAAGGGAATTTCCTGATAGGGAGCATCCGGTTTAACCAGCAGCAACGGTGCCCGCAACAAACTGTCCAAAGTTTGGCCCGCTGCCAGCGAGTCTATTGTAATCAACGAGTCTAAAATACGCACATAGGGAGAATTCGAACGCAAATGCAAAGTTAGGCCTTCGGCCTTTTTCCAACCCGTTTCGTTTTTTAATGTAAAAGAAAAACGCAGAGAATCACCGGGCCTTACCTGTGTGCTGTCGCCGGTTTGCCAGGCATAGTGTTGTAATGTGATCTTGGGGAAAATGCCTTTGGCGATGGCATTGTACACATTCACCCGACCGGCGCCCAGCAAGCCTTTGTAGTCGGGATTCTGCGCATCCAAAGGGTCGGCCGTATTGAACAGACGCGATAGCAATTGACCGCGTGTATCGTTGGGAAACCAGGCTTTTAACAAAGCCAGAGCTCCGGCCACCACCGGGGTAGCCATCGAAGTTCCCTGCCACGAAATGTACGAACCGGCACTGACATGAATCGTGCTTAAAATGGCATTGTAATAGCTGCTCCCTTCGCCGCCGGGTGCGCTGATATCCACCACCTTGCCCCAATTGGAATAGTAGGCTTTTTTATCGGCATTATTTAAAGCGGCCACGGAAATGGCATTGTCATAATCGCTGGGATAGCTGTGGTTTTCGTCGTTATTGTGAGAATCGTTTCCTGCGGCGGCAACCACAATAGCCCCGTAGTTTTTGGTCACGTTATCCACCACCAGCTTACCGTACAAATCGTATCCCCCGCCCCAGGAACAATTGATGATTTTGGCTCCCATCTTGGCGCAATACAACACACCCGAATAGCCCTTTACGATGTTGGGATTGGTCAAATCGTTATCCGCGGCATGCTTGGTCACAATAATCTTACTGCGATACGAAATACCGGCAATACCGATTCCGTTATCGGCCACGGCGGCAATAATGCCCGAAACATGCGTTCCGTGACTCAATTCGTAATGCGGGCCGGGATCGGGCGGCATGACATCATTATCCTGATTGGCAAAATCCCATCCCATAAAATCGTCCACATAGCCGTTACCGTCGTCATCCACACCGTTTTCATCGGCGGCCGTAATTTGGCCGTCGCCGTTGGCATCTTCCCCCAAATTCACCCACATGGCATCGGCCAGGTCCGGATGGGTGTAATCGATGCCCGTATCCACAATTCCCACCAAAACGGTCGAATCACCGGGGGTACGGCCGTTCCACAAGCCCCAGGCTTCCGGCGCCATAATTTTCTTCACATACCATTGCTTGTCAAAATAGGGATCGTTGGGGATGTAAGGTTCAAAATTGGCCTGCACGCGGTTAATCGCTTCCAGAGCAGCCGATTGCACGTCATCGACCAGACGGAATTTGTGCAAAACAGCCGTCAATTCATCTTTATCTTTGGCGCTGCGAAATACGACCCGGTAAATATGCGAAAGCTTAACCCCGTCCACAACATCGCGACTGTCGGCCATGGGCAGCCAGCGCTCGATTTTAATCGCACCGAAATGTTTCAGCAATTGATTAATGACGGGATGATCGGTCTGCACACCGCGTTTGCTTTGTTGAATTTTCAGCAAAGGCCGATCGGGCTTCAGGCAGAATAAGATTTCTTTATCCTGATAGGTTTGACCGAAAGAAAGGTTTACCGCTAAAAGCAGGCTTAAGACGATTAAAGCAAAAAAACGTTGAAACACTTGAACCTCACAGATTTTTTTATCGGCTAAGATACGATTAAATTTTAAAAAATCCATATCACAGATCAATTTTAAGGGCAATAATTTTTTAGCAAAATATTGCGGGGCATGGATCGCAGGCGTAGCCTTAGGCTATTTCTTCAAATTCGGCGATTTTTCGCAATTCAATTTTAATGCCACCCAACGAACCGGCCGCCAAATTATAAATGAATGCCAGAATTACATTAACCACCGTTCCCATAATCGCGTACAAAAATGGAAAAAACAAATAGAACACGGCTGTAAAAGGAAACAGGAAATGCCTGGGCATGACACTATTCGGCGCAAAGCCGGAAATGAACATATTAATCAACCCGAACGGCAACATGATCAACACGCCCAAAATAAAAATCAACAAAAACGAATACAGGGCTACGCTGCCGAGATGGATTTTTTTTAATTGATACATAAGGCATCCTTCCGCTTTAATACGTTTGTACATAAAAAAATCTCAAAGGGATGTTACTCCCTTTGAGATTCCTAAAGGAGGACACATTTTAAGCGTGGCGTCCTATTTAATCAGCAACATGCGACGTTGCAAGCGTACGTTTTTGCCTTTCAATTGATAAATGTAAATGCCGGAACCCACGGGTTTACCGGAAAAATTACGTCCGTCCCAGGTTACGGTATTGAGACCCACATGAGCCACACCGTCGAATATCGTGGCTACTTTTTGACCCAAAATGTTGTACACATTCAACGTAACCTTTTGACCTTTGGCATAATCCGGAATGACAAACGGAATCGTTGTCGTGGGATTGAAGGGATTGGGATAGTTGCTACCCAGATAGTAACGATCGGCAACCAACGGCATGTCCTTGTCATAAATACCGGTCGGGAATTGAGTCCGTGTGGTATCCAGATAGACATGGACCAGAGCATCGGCATATTTTACCACATAAATACCGCTGTCCGTATCCCAGAACGTACGGTAATCTATGGAATCCTCTTCTCCAAAGATCACAGGGCTCTTGCCGAAACGTTTCAGACCGATGTAGAAACTACCGGAGTCAATGGCAATGCTGTCATCGAAAATGTAACGGTTAAAGCCAAAGCCCAAAGCCGATTTGTTTTTGTAGAACAATTTGGTGCCCGGTAAACTATCCGTTCCGTCATCGTCCCAAACCGTAATTTGGTAGGCACCGCTGGACTTTGTACCGGTCGTATCCAGAGCAAATTTGATGCCCTTCAAATCCATGGGATAGGCAATGGGCGTAAATTTGACATAAACCAAACCGTTGCGTTTGGGTGCAATAATAGTGGTATCGCCATGGGAATGGTCATAGGCCATTTCCATGATGGTGGCAGGAATAATTTCGGCATACGCGTAAGGTGTTACGAAATCCGATGTTCCTTCGTATTGCACGGCGGCCCGCAAGGTGTAATAATAGGTCTGGAAGGGGACAGTGCTCGTATCCACAAAGGCATTGGTGTCCGCCACTTCGCCGATCAAATGGATGTATTGATCACCCGGCGTCGTGCGCCAAATTTGATAGCTCATGCCGTCTTTTTTGTCCCAGCTAATCACCATTGTCGTGTCTTTACCGTTGGGCGTAACGGTTAAGCCCGTAGGCACATCGATCGTCTTAATCGGGCTGTACACCACCACATCGTCAAACATCAAACCGTAACCGATGGGATCATCTTCATCCGACCAGAATTCCCAACGCAAATAGACATCTTGTCCGCGATACTTGGAAAGATCCAATGGCGACATGTTGGTGGGATAGCCGAACAAGTACGAGAACGTAATCCAGCGGTCAAAACCGATATCGAATACGTAATAACCACCACTGGGGCTTTCATCCACACCGTGCCAGTTGGTACTGTCCGTGGGGCGCACCATGACCGTCCAGAAGTCATCGTTGGGGAATCCGTCCGGATCGGCAAAATAGGGTAAATGTGTAAAGTCCAAATAGATCGGGGTGGTATCCGGCAACGAAATGGGCCCGGTCTGGAAGACATTATCCATCCAGGGATTGTACGTGGCGGTTGTGTCGAACAGATCGCCACCGTTTTGGCAAACAGCGGAATGGGTGGCGGAAGGAGCGAATTGTGGCAAATAGGCATCGAAATAGGGTTCCGTGAATTCGGCCACATGCCATAAATTGCCCCCTTCGGGCGGAATAAATTCGATGTCTTTGCCCGTCATGTCCACATCTTCACCATTATTAAAGAAGAAAACCGTACTGTCCGAGGCGACCAAAATGCTGTCGATTTCCCAGCCGAACATCTGCGGTCCGCCGTCGGCCGTGGAATAGCCCATATCCGAGGCAAAGGCAAAGCGCAGCATAATTACACTGTCTTTCTTCACATAATCTTTCAGGGAAATGCTTTCGCGTACCCAGGTTAACTGATCACCCGACCAGCCGGGGATGCCCAGACCTTCGTTCTGCCCCTGTGCAGGATGCCCGAAAGCCCAACTGTTTTGCATGACATAATCGTCAAAGGGCAAAACCTGCCAGGTTTTTCCGCTGTCCAAAGAAATGCGCACGTTGATGGCATCCCAACCGTCATAGGGTGCTTCCGCCCCGGCCGTACCTTCCAGGCTGTAGCGTTGAATAAAACTAAATACGGCATTCGTATCGGTTACCACAAACGGTTTGGTGTCCAGAACCTGATACCAGTGATTGTTATAACCGCCGGAATCGCCCAGGCTCGTATCGGCCATCCACCAGCAGGTGCTGTCTTTGGCATCCCAGGTGGTCACATGCCAATACGAAGGGCCGTGTTGCTTGCGCGGGTGGGTCAAATCGATAGCTTTCCAGCGATGCCACGTGCCGCCCGGCTCGAAATTTTCCTGAAAAATAACGCCGCCGTCAAATTCGCCGAACGAAACGGATTGCGTCTTATTCTGCTGCTCGACAACCGTGCGCGGCAATTTGATGTCCGCCTTGGTCACTTTACTGATCGGAGTCATTTTTTGAATCGGCGGTGTTTTTTCACTTGCCCAAAGGGCAGCCACAAGGAAAAAACTAAAAAAGGTTAGTACCAATAATTTTCGCATACAATATCCTCCTCTTTGTTTAATTGACGATTTGCCTGATTACAAAAGAAAATGGTTTCATTTACCCAATCTTTTCATCATGGGAGTGCTTCCCCATGTCAATATTCCTTTAATTCATCGGGATTTCATTATTGCCCCCGGGCATCAATTTAAGGATTCGCAGCATCAGGCACAATGCACTTTAAAGCGTCTCCTTTTCCGCACAGATTTTTAGATTCCCGCGAAATTAACCCGCGGCTGTCATTCTAAGAAATGGGTGCAAGGAAGAATCTCTTGTGTTTTTTTTAATTGAAAGATTCTTTTCCCGCTAAATCGGAATCAAAATGGCTACTAAGTCCATTTTGCCGGAACCTACACCGGATTAGCACGATTTACTTTCGTCCGAAAGGCAAAGCAAAAGGAAGCGGGCACCTTTGGCCAAGCGCCCTGCCTCCCAAATGCGGTAAAAATCCCCATTTCAAAGTTCGAACGGCACAACCCGCTTAGAAATTAAACTGAAACGAATAGTTGTGCACATAGCCCAACAAACCGTAATTGTTAAAGGCATAATCCAAACGACCGTTAATACCGATTTTACTGAAATCGATACCTAAACCGGCCGTGAAATCGGCTTGATCGTAATTGGCCTTGTAACCTACGCGAAAGGCAATCATTTTATTCCATTCGTATTCAAGTCCGTAGTTGTAGCGCAGATAAAAATCCGTGGGATCGTTTGCTTCCACGCTTACCGTCAAACGGTTGCGCGTACTCTTAGCCAAAACGCCGTCTTCCCCGATCAGATCGTCCGAAAGTCCCAGACGGAAGACCAGCGGAATGGGCCAATCCACGGTTTTCCAGCGCACACCGCCGTTGTAGGTAATACCGGTCTGATCGTTTTTCACATCGCGTGACAGATCGGGTCCGTCCAGCTTCATTTTCCCGCCGAAATTGGCCAGGCACATGCCCAATTTCAAGCCGTAAATGCCGGTTCTAAACTGAGAGCCGATGTCGAAAGCCATAGTCGAAGCTTTTTCGCGGAACAAGCGTTCCGAAATGTATTTAATGGTTACTCCCAAATCGAAACGGTCGGTCAGTCGGCGGGCTACCGTAAAGCCCAACGACGTGGAGGAAGCCGTAAAAGACGTACCGGTTCCTTCCGGCTCGTCGATGGTAGTCATCTCGATATTACCCGAGTTCAGGTAAAGAATGGAAAATCCGATCGTTGTATTGCCTTCCACCGGCATGGAAATACCCAAAAAGTCATAGGTAATACCGGCAAATAATTGTGTTCTGGAAATACCCAATGCACGGTGGCCGATTTTTTGAATACCGGCCGGATTCCAATACAGGGCCGTAATATCTTTGGTCACGGAAGTATAGGCATCGCCCATGGCCGTTCCCCGAGCGCCGGCGCCCAATTTCAGAAATTGTCCCATGGAAGTTCCCACCTTCGACAATTCGTTTTGGGCAAATAACGACAAACAGGGGATTAATACCAAAAGTAAAATATGTTTTAATTTCATGAATCCACACTCCTGCTCTTTTGCGC
The DNA here is from genome assembly GCA_964532875.1 of uncultured Caldithrix sp. Taxonomy (GTDB): domain Bacteria; phylum Calditrichota; class Calditrichia; order Calditrichales; family Calditrichaceae; genus Caldithrix. The sequence goes on from CAZHIZ010000056.1 coordinate 13,984, forward strand.
TCATTTAATAATCACAAATTTACCTGCGTATGTATCGCCTTTCTGATCTTCCACGACGAACACATACAATCCCGGTGCCACTTCCTGACGGTTTTTGGTCAACATATCCCAATCCTGACTTCCGTCAAAAGCGTTGTCATGATGCAGGGTAATGACCTCTTCCCCGGAAACGGTAAAAATATGAATCTTACATTTGGCCGGTAAATTCGTGAATTGAATTTTGCGTACAAAGTCATCCGTTTCCCATTGGGCATGGACAAAATAGGGATTGGGCACCACTTTGATCTTTTTCAAATCGTTCTTTTTAGGCGTCCGGATCGTAAAAACCTGACTGGTATTTACCAGAAAACCGTCACCGCGTTCAAACGGTTTACGCACGGGGACGATCAGCGTATCGCCCACGGCCCAGGGCACATCCGCCGGGATCAGGTTGCCCTTATCATCATACGTATTTGGCGGAACCCAATCGAAGGTAAACGAAAAGGTCAGCTTGTAATCCTCATCATCCGGGAATTCCGGCAAATGGTTTTCATAAACGAAGAATCGGGTTTTGGGCTTCCATTCCCGAGCTCCGTAACCCACCAACTTTGCTTTGCGATGGGTAACCGTATTCCAAACCTGAAACGGAACGTTAAAATTGGAGCGGTTGAAACGCTTGGACGTGTACACCGTATCGGCATCTTCGCCGATGAAGGCAATAAGATAATTGGAACGGGTTTTGACGTTAAGCATGGTTGCCTGCGACAATTTGTAGGTACATTTGGAATTTTCTGTCCAGTAGGCATCCTCTTTAACCAGAATGATATCCGTGCTCATTTGAATGCCCCAGCGCAAGCCGTCGAAAATGGGCGGCGCTTCGGGCGGCTCCGTATCTTTGTACCATTCTTTGCTGTCTTTGACCAATGTATCCCCTTTGTCCAAATCCACAATGGTGTAGCGTTGGGATTCGGGAACGATTTTGGTATTTTTGGGCGGATCGAAATAGTCGCAATCGAACGATATCTTGTAGGTATCGCCGGTAACGTCTTTGGGATTAATGACTTCCACATTAAAAATACCCGTACCGACGGTTCCCGGCAGTTTTTCGACTTTTAGTTTGGCCCGCTCGGCATTACTGGGCGGACGGTGCGGAATGGCCTTGACAATATGGCTTAAATTGGTGCTGTTCGATAAGAAATTCTCCAAAGAAGGAATGGAAAATTTCAGACCCAATTTGGTACCGGCACTATCCGGATCAAGAACGGGATCATTGGGAATAAACCCGCGATCATAAGCACAAACCGCGTACAGATATTCCGTGCCGTTTTTAACATCACCGGAATCCACGAAACTAAACTGCAGGCCCGTATCATCACCCAAATAGCGATGTGGCGCCGTACGATCGTAACCGGTAATGCCGTCTTTAATATCGAACTGAGCGTAAGGTTTCCAATAGGTGGTTTTGGATTCTTCGTCGTAAATTTTCTCGCCCCAGGTTTTGCCGTTATCTTCGCTGCGGTAAATGCGGAATCCTTCAAAATCCTGATATCCGGTTAACACATCGGTATCATGCACGGAAGAAGCATCCCAATACAGTGTAACTTTGCGATCGTCTTCGCGGGCAATCACATTGGGCGCTTTGGGAGGACGGGCCCCCTGATAATGATTATCGTACATCAATTGAGCGATGCGGGCATTGGCTTCCAGATCTTTTTCGTCCTCACCCATGATGACGCAGAAAGAAAAGGGAACCGAATCGCCGGAGGCCAAACTGAACGGCCCGGATGCCATGATGAATACACAGTCCAATCCGTCGGGATAGTCGTAAAGCAAGCCCTCGATGGAATCGAATCGGGGGTTCAATTTACCGGTTCCGGCTTCCGTGCGCAAAGGATGAAAATAGTAGGTGGAATCGTAAGTGGACAGATTGGTCGTATCACCGGCTAAAATCTTGTATTGAATTTCTTCTTTATTCTTGGCAACGCGCGTTTGCCCGTCACCCGACCAAGGCCCTTGCTGCGGATTCACATCGCGGGCGCCGGGACGGAAATACCAATCGAACCAATGCCAACTGGTCAGGCCCAGTTTATCGCCCGGCATAATATCGGCTACTCCGTCGCCGTCCAAATCCACACTATCCGTAGCCACCGGCGTATCCAACAGTTTGACAGCCGAATAGGCCAATTTTTTATTTCCTACGTAAGGATTGTTGTGGTCGCCGTCCAAATCGTAAATGTAGCCGAAATTGTAATCCAGATTATAGCCCATCATGTCGTCGTCGTTCGTACGTCCCCAATAGGCACCGTTGGCCAAACGGTTGTAGGCATCCACATCAAAATAAAATCCGGCGTACATGCCTTTGTAATTGTAAGGCGATTCATTAACCAGAGTCATTTTGAAGAAGATGATATCTTCCGAAATACTGGCACCGTAAGAATAGCCCGAAACTTTGGCCCGAATACCAATGGGGTATCCTTGCGTGGGGTCCACATCGCGCGTGGCCAGGCGGTCGTCGAACTCGAAATAAATATCCTGATCCGAAACGAATGTTCCCGGTAGCTCTTTACTGGGATCGGCAGGATCCACCGCCCAGGGGCCCGGCCAATGGCGTTCCTGATCAGTGCCCGGCCAGGTTTCCGGGATATCGCTGGTAGCGATTAACGGCGTTTGATCTTCCGGGTAGGTGTACAATCCCAATTTACCGTAATACTCACCGGCGGTAGCCAGAGGATTGTGCAAGCGAATGCGTGCATCTTCCACGGCTTCCCAATCGGTACGGTTTAAATTCGGAGTGCGGTCGAACCAGGATTCGGATACCGTGGGCCCCCAATAAGTGGTATCCGTTCCCACCGTGTAAAAATCTTGAGTTTTAATATTGTATTCCTGTTTAGGGCCCATTGCCCAGGGATAAGGTTTACCGTTTTCATCTTTTCCCGGAATTCCCACCACCAACGATAAATTGGAAATGTATTGGAAATCGCCCCACAATCCTTGCGGAGAGGCCGTTCCGGAAAAAATGCCGTAATTTTCCACGGCAATCTTCAGCTTACCTTTATCCAGATAGGCGCGCGCCCTGTTTAACAGGGGATCGGTAATATATGTTTTGTGCAGGGTCTGATTTTTAGGAATCACGGTTGCCCAAACAACCGAAGAAAACAGAACCACTAAAATGAATGTCGTTATTTTTCTCATCATGAATGCACCATCCTTTAATTCTAAAACGCAAACTCTATTGAAAAATCAACTTGACGTCTTCTTCCGTAACGATACGGTTGATCCCACAGAGTTCTGGAGAACCAGCCCATTTCAATCAATTTATTAATTCTCGGTCCCGGATCATCCGCTTTACCGGTTTCCGGATAAATATCGATGGCATTTTTCCAGTCGAATACATTTTGCACACGCACACCCAAAATCAAACGCATGCCGCCGACCTTAAAGAATTTACGGTAATTGAAATTGGCCGTAATATTCCAGGGACTCCGCTCGGAATTGGTTTCGCCGGCCACATTACCGATAACCGGTGTGTAAGGAAAACCGCTCATGGCCAGGAACATGAAATCGAAGCGGGAATGCTGCATAAAATACTTACCGAACAAACGGGGCCCTTGTTTATCGTTAAAGCGATACGAATACATGAAGCTCATATCATGCGTATGGTCGTACGACATCAATATTTCCCTTTTGGGCATGGTACGCGGCGTTTGCGTTTCGCGGTAACCTTCCCAGGGGTCTTTGCGGTTGGCAGTTGCTCTGGAAAGCGTGTACTGCAAAACGGCGCTGGAATTTTTGCCCTGCCGGCGAATGACCACATCCACACCGCGAGCCGTGGCATAGTCGGTATTAAGCAAAATGGTGTAGGAATAGGGGAACTGCGGTATACGCTCGGTGGAAGTCAATTTGGAATATTCTTTGGACCAACCGATAACCTGAGCGATCAAATTATCCGAAAGGCCCACATTCAAACCGAACTCGTAAGCGGTCATGTGTTCCATGCGCAAACCGGCGTTACCCACAATGGGCGAATAGGTTTTGATGTCACGATTGGGATTGATGTATTTATTGCGATAGGCCGGCGTTTGCGTAAACTGCCCGTAACCGAAAGTAAAGGTCGCATTATCGGTAATTACATGCGAAAAACTGATGCGCGGGCTGTAAGTAACTTCCCATTTGTTTTTAACCAATTCTTTTTTTACCGCCCAGGGATCTTTCCAGTATTGGCCGTGGGCGTTCAACATATCGACACGCATGCCCAAATGGATGGTCATGTAGTCGTATTCCAATAAATCCTGAATGTAAAAAGCCGCTTCTTCGGGATGACGCGGAGAGGGGTATTTTTCCACATACGGTGTGTTCAGCCAGGGCAATTGGATTTCGTTCATCATGATGAAGTGCTGGCGATAATCCGCACCCACCTTTAACTGATGATGTTTGGTAACCTGACTCAGAATGCTGGCTACCACTTCGTAGGTTTCGGAATAGCTGTGATGATAGTAGCGATCGTGTCCTTTAACGTAATATTCGAACCAATAGGGATTATGTTCGTAATCTTCATCAAAGCCCGGTTCCTGGTATTCATCGGGTGTTAAATGGCGACCGTTAATGGTGCCGTCATCCGTTTCAAAGATATCCATCTGCTGGTAAAAACGCGACATATTGATATTGTAAAATGTCTTGCGCGAAAGCTGATGGTTAAACATAATGGATTGACGGTCGGAACTCTGCCGATCGATGTTACGTCCGGCTTCATAATATTGATAGGGATAATTAGCCAAATTGGCCGTACGGAAAATCGTTTCCAGATTCCAGTTGGAAAAGGCCAATTTCATACTATTGGAAATTTTCCAGGTCAATTTGCCGTACAAATCCCAACTGTGCCGGAAACCCATTTGATGCCAACCGGGAATGGTATCCAAACGATTCAAAAACTGATTGTGGGGCGAATCCTGCGGTTGAGAGCGATCGTAAGTCAAATTATCGAATTGATACACCCGATAGGCCGTTCCCAGACGATGGCCCGTAACGATAAAACGGACTTTTTTATGGGTAAACGGCACCGGCCCGCCGATGCCCCCGGTAATTTCGCGATAATCTCTCAAATAATCCTGACGCTCCAAGGAAAAGTTCGGTCGGGATAACGGATCGACCTTATAGCTGAACAGGCTGGATAAATTAGCCGGATTCGAGGTCAGGATTCGTAAATTCCCTTCTAATTTTTCGCCGCCGTCTCTGGTGATGATGTTGATCATGCTGGACATGGCGCCGCCGTATTCGGCATCGAACACACCGGTTTTAATATCCACCTGTTCAACCGCGAAATCATTCAGTTCCGTCCACGTGTATTTAGACCCGTAGAAAGGGTTTACGATGTAGGTACCATCGATCGTATAACCGATTTCACCGGAACGGCCGCCACGGACATGAATTTCTTCAATGCCGCGGTCTTCAAAGCCGGCAATCCCCTGAATGGAACTTTCCATCTGGATGACACCCGCCTGGGCGGTTACCATTTCGGAGAAATCGGTCACAGGCATGGACTGAATGTCCTCGGCCTGAATGGTAATTTTTTTGGCTGTTTCGTCTTTTTGCACTTTAAAAGGAGAAGCCGTGACGACAATCGTCTCTCCCTCGGCAATTTCTTCGCTCATCTGAAAATTTACTTTTGTCGTCTGATCCAGAATCACCTTAACACCGGGGTGCTCTATGGTTTTGTACCCCACATAGGTCACGACGATGGTGTATGTACCAACCGGCACGTTAATAATGTAATAATCACCGTCCGCATCGGTCGAAGCGCCGAAGTTCGTCCCCTTTAGATACACGTTAGCGCCGACCAACGGTTCTTTGGTGTGCATATCCATTATATGCCCGGCAATCTTACCTGTCGTACCGGCAAAAACGGAAATAATCGTAAACAATACCGCTGTAATACCGTAAACAACGTATTTCATAAATGTCACCATACCCTATTTTGAACATTGATTTTAGACATGTTATTACGAGGAAACATAATTAAATAAAAGTGGCGGAACTTTCATTCCGCCACTTTACATTTCCACCACTCTTATTTAATGAGTACCATTTTTTTGATTTCGGTTTTGTTAGCCGTATGCAATTTGTAAAAATAGACGCCGGAAGCAAGATTGTGGGCATCGAAGGTGAATTTGTACGGCGTATTTTTTTGCACCTGACCGTTAAACAAAGTAGCAACCCGTTGCCCGGCGGCATTGTAAACGACCAATTGCGCTTTGCCGGATTGTTGCGGCGTAAAGGCAATGGTTGTGGTGGGATTAAAGGGGTTCGGGTAATTTTGCTGCAAACCGTAATGGTTCACAACCGCATTTGGCCCGTCGCCGATGGCGGCAGGTTCGTTAAAGTTACTGGCTTCACCGATGTAATCGAAATTGGTTAATTCGATGTACGCATCCTTGGTCGGGTCGCCGTTAGCCGTATCGGCCAGACAATAGGCATACCAGATTTTGCCGTAATTACCACGCACATCCGAATTGGCTGACGACTTAGACATATTCAATTCATATTCATCCAAAGCGGGCGAATCTGTGCAGTTAATGGGATCCGACCAATTTACACCGCCGTCAATCGAATGCGAAGCATACACATCGGTCTTAAAAGTAGCATCGCTTCCGTAAGTTTCCGGATCGCTGTAGCGGTTAAATTGGGTCACCTGTACATTATTATGGCGCCGATCTAACCAGGCAGCGTACAAATGGCCTTGCTCGTCCATACTGATTTGACATTCGCTGTCGAAGAAATAGTTGGACATGCCTTCAATGATATCGTCACCTTGCCAAATACCGTTATTATAGGCAATGCGGTGTGCTTCCCAGGGTTGGCCGTA
>CAZHIZ010000057.1:0-14431 GCA_964532875.1 uncultured Caldithrix sp.
ATTATTTTTTAGTAAAAATCCATGTTTTTCTGCGAAAATCTGCGCAATCTGCGAGGGATAAAAATCAGTGGCAAAATAGGTGAATGGTTGAATCGTTGAATGGTTAAATGGGCTTTGCTCTGTGGTTGGTCGGCTGTTAAAAGCCACAAATGCACGAATGAAGACGAATGATTTCTTTAGAAAAAATCTGCGTTAACCTGTCCGGCATTCGACGGATCTGTGGCTAAAATAATATTCTGCGAGAGATAAAAATCAGTGCCCAGCCCCCAATTCCCAGTTCCTAGTTCCAAGTTCCCAATTCCAAGCTCCCCTTTGGCCGCAACCGGTTATTGCCGGTTAGGAACCTGTTCTTCTTCACCTTTGTAATTAATAAAATCGATAAGCGCCTGATAATTTTGCTCCCATGCCTCTTCCGGCCCTATATCGGGCAGTTCCACGGTAAGCGTGGGAATTTTTCTCTCCACTCCGGTATACGTGCCGAATGAACCGGGTGTCGTGTACCCCACATCTTCCGTCACAGGATACCCGTTATCACGACCTACGATTTCTGCCAACCGGCGTGCAGGTCCGTTAAAATTGTTCATGCGTAATGGCGAATGAATGCTGAAAATACGATCCGGTTTGTATTTTTCCAGAATCTCCATGACTACCTGCGTTTCCACTTCACTACCCGCTTCACGCCCCGGGTAATACATCTTTTTTGTGTACACAGGCGACCAGTCATCGGTTGGAAAATTTCGATTAATATCGACTTTATTACTATTTTTGCGCGTTCCTTTCAACAATGCGTCGGGATTAACAACGGGAACCAAAACCACACGGTTGTGAATGAGTGACGGATTTTTTTGTAGCGTATCGGCAAGCCGGACAACTAAATCACAACCCACCGGCTCATCGCCGTGGAAGACGCCCATGATGAGCACCGTATCGGGCCCGCTGCCGGTTTCAAAAACGTAAATGGGATTGTGTTTGGTTGAATACCCGATTATTTTCCAGGGGATGGAACTACGTTGCAAATTGCGATAGAGTGCGACCGTTTTTTGTCGGATTTTTAAATGCCGCCAATAGGGCAAAGCATATTTAACAAACAAAAATGCCAGGATTAAAATAAGAAGGACATAAGAAATCTTAAAATTGGAATGAAATGGCATAAGGCCCCCCGTTATTTAGTTCCATGTGTCAAAAACCAAGCGGACTTACCGATACTTTAAACATACGCTTTTAATTTGTATTTTCCGTCACGGGACTAAAAATAAAGATTCTCTATTTTAGAAGCAATTGCAGAAACAGACTGAGCGCAAGCCAAAGTAACGAATTCCGTCTTTCTACCGTGAGGCGCATTTTCGTGCTTTCCCGAAATCGGCTTCTGCACAAAGGAATAAACCGTTTAATTTTGACAAAAGAATCAATATCCTGGCAAACCCTGCAAAGTGCATTGGAGGAAAAATGGGTTTTAAAATTCGACGTTTCACCGTCTTTTACGCTATTGTGGCTCTGATCCTAATCACCCTGCCCCTTGTTTGGCCTTCTCTTCAAAATAAATCCGAAACGGAATTATTGCCGAAAAAGAGCCAACTTCTCTATGGCCTCGCCGATGAAGAGAATAAAGCCGAACGGCAAGATCAGCCGGACCAGGCCATGCTTTACGAAAAACTGCTCCGTTCCGAATTCGGCAAACCGTTTTCCTATCCGGAAAACTGGCGTTTCAGGGCATTGGAACTGGCCCGAAGAGAGGCGCTGCCTCTGAAAGTTTCTGCCGATCAATGGCAGGAACGCGGACCTTCCAATATCGGCGGACGAACGCGGGCCATTGTTGTTCATCCCCAAAAGCCGAATATCTGGTGGGCCGGCTCAGTGGGCGGCGGCATTTGGAAAACCGAAGATGCCGGCGAACATTGGCGTTCCGTCAGTGACGACCTGCCTGCATTGGCTGTTTCCACCATTGCCCTTTGCCTGACCCATCCCGATACCCTTTACGCCGGCACGGGCGAAGGTTTCGGGAATTATGATGCCATCGTGGGCGACGGCGTTTTCAAAAGTACGGACGGCGGCGAACATTGGCGGCAACTGCCCGCTACGGCCGGCCTTTACAATTTTCGCTATGTCAATCGCATAATCGTCCATCCCGCCCACGCCGATACGGTTCTGGCCGCCACGAATACCGGCATTTTCCGCACATTGGACGGCGGAGAAAATTGGCAAAACGTTTTAAATACCTCGGGGGTTCAACAAATTGCCGCAAACCCCGAAAATTTCAATTCCTTATTTGCTACCGTTAAAGGCAACGGCATTTACAAATCCACCGATATGGGCCTTACCTGGCAAAAAGTCAGTGCGGACATTACGGATCCCCACCGCATCGAGATGGCCATTGCCCCCTCCGACACGAATTATGTCTATGCTGCCGTGGTTAATTCGGACGGCGGGTTAAAAGCTTTTTACCAATCCCGGGACGGGGGACTTTCGTGGCAGAACTTAGGTGCTTCCGTTAATTGGCTGGGCAAACAAGGCTGGTACGACAACGTGCTATTGGTACATCCTTTTAATGCGCACATTGTTTTTGTCGGCGGAATCGATCTGTACCAGGTTACTTTACAGAACGACAACATGCAGGCCACGCAAATTTCCTCCTGGTGGGGTGGCAACAATTACCCCTATGTTCATGCCGATCAACACGGCTTGGCCGCCATTACCCACGCGGACAGCAGCTTTGCCTTAATTGCCACCAATGACGGCGGTATTTTTTATTCACCGGACGGAGGCATTCACTGGCAAAACAAAAACAACGGATACAATGTAACGCAGTTTTACGATGGCGCCCGTCATCCCTTTTTGGATCAGTTCATCGGCGGCACGCAGGATAACGGCACCTTGCTTTCGCCGGCCGACCCAGACGTGCAAAGCGCCTGGCAACAAGTGGTCGGCGGCGACGGCTTCGATTGTGCCTGGAATCTTTATGATCCCTACGTCGTTTATGCCACCCTGTACAATTCGCGCATTTACAAATCGACGGACGGTGGACAAACCTTTTCGCCGGCAAATTCGGGATTACCGCAAAGCCAGGTCTTCCACACGCCCCTGACCATCGATCCTTTTAATCCCCTAAAATTGTTCACCGTTTCCGATAATAACAAGATTTTCATTACTTACAACGGCGGACAAAACTGGCAGGGATTTGATGTTAACCTGGACGGCGGGCGCTGGGTACGCATTGCCGTCTCTCAAGTCGATTCTTCCGTCGTATGGATTGCCGCTAATTCCAATGCCATCAATGTTTCGCTTGACGGCGGCAAAACATTTTCTCCGGTAAAGCGTCCGGATGATTCCCCCAATGCCATTCTCACCGGATTGGCTACGCATCCCGCCGATAGTGCGACTGCTTTTGCCCTGTTCGGCGTTTACGGTTACGGTAAAATTTTCCGCACGCGCGATTTCGGCCGGACATGGCAGGATATTACCAATAATTTACCGGAAATACCGGTGCATTGTGCCCTGGTCATGCCTTATGATACGACCCAGATTTGGATCGGCACGGACATCGGACTTTTTATTTCTCACGATGACGGCCAAACCTGGACTTATGCCCAAAACGGTTTGCCGGCCGTTTCCATCCGCCGTTTAAAAATCGTTAACAAGGAAATCATAGCCGTTACCCATGGCCGCGGTATCTGGTCTTTACATGACGATCGTCTGCCCGAATTGGTTGTACCGCCCCTGCCGCCCGAATTGCGCGCCGTTTTGCCACCCCATCCCGTTACGCACCGCATGAAGATCCTATTCCGTTCCCTAACGCCCTACGATTCGCTTCATGTATTGGTAAACGATTATGTCGAAAAACGCCTTGGTCCCGTGAAGGCCTACGTGGACACATTCGCCCAGATCCAGGTCTACCCGCCGGACTATTTGGAAATTCAAGTATTGGGTTTCAAAAACGGCCGGGCCTTTGCTTCCAAAAGTAAAACGCGTTTCATTTACGAAGCCGTCGATAGTCTAAAAGAAGGCTTTAACGGAGGCTCCAGTGACTTTCTCGGGGATTTTTTCATCGACCAACCCCCTAAATTTTCCAGTCAGGCCCTGCAAACGCCACATCCTTATGACGACCAGCGCGAATATATCGCTCTTTTAGGGCCCCCGGTGAAAATCGGTTCCGATTACCGTATGAGTTACAAAGATATCGCTTTGGTAGAGCCCGGAGAAGCGGGGCATTTTTATCCCGATGAACAAATGTGGGATTATGTAACGGTGGAGGGTTCAACTGACGGCGAACATTGGCGCATATTGACCACACCATACGATTGTCGTTTTAACCCGCAATGGCAATCGCACTACGAAAATAATAAAGTGCCCGAAAGCTCCATGTACGTGAGCCACACCATCGATCTAAACGACTATTTTACGCCGGGACAACTTGTTTACATTCGTTTTCGTTTGCACGCCGACCCTTACACCCACGGCTGGGGTTGGATCATCGATGACGTAAAAATCGGCCCGCAAAATGCCACGGGCCTGGCCACCGCAAACGTACCGGTAAAATTCAGGGTCTTCGACAACTACCCCAATCCCTTTAACCCCGCCACGACCATTGCGTTTACTTTGGATCGGAACGAAAAGGTGACCTTAAAAATTTACAATGCCGCCGGTCAGTTGGTACGAACCGTCCTCAACGAAAAAGCATTGTTCAAAGGCAATCGCTATCGTTTCCGCTGGCAGGGGCGCAACGATAAAGGCAATCCGGTGGCCTCGGGTGTTTATTTTTATCGTTTAAAAACAACGCACCACCGCGTGGTGAAAAAGATGATTTTGCTGCGGTAAAAGAAAAAATACTTCCTTGGCGGGCTTCTACACCCGGACTCGCCAAAGAGGTTTAAAGACAAAAAGCCTCGATGCTTTGGGTGAACAGAACATCGAGGCTTTTTGCATTTTGGAGGAAAGTTCCTACGGCCGGGATGAAGGCATGCAGCGAATCATTTTTTCCCTGATTATTCGCTCTGGCCCACGTGGCAATCGGAACAGGCCGGAGCCAGATCATTAACGCCGCCGTGGCAACGGTTACAATTTAATTCGTCGGGATGTTTTTCAATGAATTTTCCGTGATTGTTGCTGCTGGTAAAACTCAGCCAATCCGAAGGGTGCGGGTAACTGATCGCATGCTCTTGTTTGGCATGGCAGGTATTGCAAAAGCTGTTCGGCTGACCCAGATTCTGACCATGGCACGATTGGCAGGTGATGTCACCGATCAAAACCACTTTATTGGCGTGAAATTCCTCGGACGATTCGTTGAGCCAATTCTGGGGATGTGCCGGAATGTTGACTGGCGTTTTTACCTTAGCGCAACCGGCCAAGAATACAATCAGCAATATGCTATTTAAACGAATAAATACTTTCATGTTATTCATTCCTTCGATTTTTCCCTGCAAACAAATTGGACGCAGTATTTTTATTTGCCGTGACATCGGACGCAAACCACATCGGCATACGCATCGTTGTGGCAGCTTAAACAGGTGTCGAAATCCATCTCCGCTTCCCGTGCATGGCGCCCGCCGTCTCCTTTGATGCGGTTGCTCCAATCCGGAAAAGCATGGCTTTGGGGCATCACATCTTCCGAGCGATGGCAATCCACACAAAAGGCCTGCTCCTGATGGCAGGTTAAACAGTTTTCTTTGTTGCCCTTGGCCAACAGCCCATGCGTATATTTGAAATTGAGCGGATGCACCTGATGATTCAAATTATCGCCTTCGTGGCAGCTAATGCAGTAGTTATTCTGATGGCAATGGCTACAACGTTCGGAGCCGCTTTGCTCTGCCACACCATGATCCTTTTGCCAATTCAACTGGTGACTCAACGGCTTGAAATTCATCCCCGCCTGGTGGCAGGTTAAACACTGGATGCGATTTTGGGTAACGTCGGCTCCCTGATGACAGGTGTTGCAATCTTCTTTTTGCGGCAAGTGAAAAACGCCAACCGTCGTGGATTGGTCAATGCCCCGATGACAGGTCAGGCAATTGTCTCCTTCTTTATTCACATGCATTTTATGCGGAAACTTACTTTTGAAACCTTTTAAGCGCGGCGCAATACCGGGCTCATCGGGATTGGTATGGCATTTGGAGCACGGCGTTTCGTCCTCGTCATGACAGTTGTAACACGTTTGCATTTCCGGTGTCAATACATCGCTCGACGATGTGCTCCGGGTAACCTTGTCGTGGCAATCCAGACATTCCATGCCCTGATCCCGCACATGGAACTTATGCGAAAAAATGATCTTATCTTGCTGCTGTGCCTGTAAGAGCGATATTAAAATAAATATTGCAAACGGTAAAATAATCCATCGTTTGTACATGATTTCCACCTTTTACCAAATGAAATTAATATGATTCAAAATACGCTGATCATATTTGAAATCCGTATTGGTTAGCCATTGATATTCCAATCTGGCCGTCCAATGTTTGGAAAAACGATAGCGCAAACCCAGGGCATTGGCAATTTGGCTGTCGTAATCGAAGCGCTTTTCAAAACGATAACGGGAAAGATCGATGCTAATGGTTGCCAGTAAGTTATGCATAATTTCGTATCGATAATCCATCAATAACCCCAACTGATTGCCCAGATCTCCGGCCTCGTAAATCACGCCCAATGAACCGTTGGCATCATTGAGAGTTACGATAAAACGATTTCCGTACCCCTCATCCAATTGCACGCCCTGCACAATGCCGCTAACCGTAAAGCGCTTGCTCAGGCGGTAAGCCAGATCGAATCCGGCTAACAAATAGCTTTCCACTTCAAAAATCTCAAAATAGGAGGTATTGTAAATTTGCGGGTATTGTTCTTTCACATAGCCGCTAAACATCAGTTTTCGGTTGAATTGATACCGTGCCGAAGCGTACAAACGATGCAAACGTTTATTGACCAAATCGTAATGCGATTGCAAAAGCAGCGTTAAGCGGGGAATACTGAAATTGGCTACATTCAAACCGACGATTTGCCATTGGGTTTGGGAATGAGACATTTTTTGTAAGTAAATCAGATGCCAGTTCGTATGGTAGAGCCGATTCAATTTAATTCGGCTTCCGAAAACCGTAGCTTCCGAAGGCTGGTACATTTTAAAGGCCCGCAACAAATGCGATTCCACCCCGCCGTAAATTTGCCACTGTACATGTTGCAGGGGCTTCAAGGTTACATTTACACCGTCCAAACTGCCTAAAATTACTCCGGGGTACAAAAACTGGCGCCCGATCTCAAAATCCAAAAAGTTGTTAAACAATCCCCGCCCCGAAAGCGAAAGGCGATAGGCCTTAAAGCGCTTGATGTCTTGCAAGTCGGTCTGGGCCAAGTCGGTAAGAGCACGCCCGGCAAAATGAAATTCAATTCTGGGAAAGGCCAACGCCGAAGCATTAAGGTTGAGCGTCTGGTACAACCGTGTATGGATTTCGGTGGCGGTGGTATCTTCCCCTTTTTGGGTGGCAAAGCTGTAAACGGAATTCCGGATGTACCCGTTGGTACGTACGGCTTGTGACAACAAAAGGCCCGACCAAACTAAAATTAGCCCCAAAATTAAAATATTGCGATTTTTCATGATCCCTTCTCACCTAAATTTAAATGAAAAAACAGGCTGGCAGCAACGGCCGCCAGCCAGGAGGTTCCGGGTTACTTGACAAATACAGGTGCATTGGCTCGTAATTCGGCATCCAGATAGGTGGAATCCACATCCGCCGGCGTCAATAGATATTTATCGAAATTGTTGTGGCACGATTCTCCGCACCATGAAGTTCCCGTTGTATCGGTTTGCGGCGTCCAGAGCTGAATGTTGTGCGGCGTAGCGTATTTCCACGTGGGCGCCGCATCGAACGTAGTAAGGCTAATGGAGCCGCCCCAATTATCGTACGTATCCGGTGCAATGGGAATATGACGCACTAAGATAAAATCGAAGTTGCGCATATCGCTTTTCATGTAATTTTTACCGATTTTAAACGTGGGATAGGAATGTCCGGTAATGCCTTTTTGTACATGGCAGGAATTACAGCTCTTGTACGTTTGCGAATGACAAATCTGGCATTCCAATTTTTTACTGCCCTGCACATGTGTCTTGTGATAGATATTATCCGTATTCGCATCCAGTACATCCTGATGGCAATCCACGCACTGAGGCACAAAGTCGGGATTATCGACGTAGCGGTAAGTGTAGCCGGTGCCGTCTCCGTGCATTTCCGATTCATCGTGGCAAAAGACACACTGATAACCTTTATTGTAATGCACATCGGCCTTAATGCCTTCGGGCCAGCCCTCTTCCCCGGCATGCAAGCCGCGATATTCTTCACCCACGCGCGAACCGTGGCAAGCCGTGCAATTGTTGACCATGCTCGGCGTTTCATAAAAGACATGAGCTTTTTCCAGGCCGCCTTCTACGGAAGTGGGACGGATTACGTGGCACTGCCCGCAGGTGGCGTGGCATTTGGCACAATCCTTCTTAAAACCGGCCGCCATTTTTGGATCACTGCGTAAATCTTGCCCGCCGGCCCGAATCATGAAGCGGTGATAATAACCCGCCTGGGTGTAATGCAAGCTGTTGGCAAATTTGGAGGTCTTGTCCGAATGGCAGGAACTGCAATAAATATCGGCCTTTTCACTGGGATAGGCAATAAAGCCGGCTTGTGCCGAATGGGCTTCGGCCTTGGCTTCTTTGGTTAAGGGGGTATTGGGATTGCCGCCATGGCATGCCGTACATTTAATTTGCCCGTGCGGACTATTTAAAAATTCTTTAGAAACCAATACGCGTTCCGCAGGCCCCAACGGAGCCACCGAACCGCCTCAGCCCTCGCCCGAAGCACCGCCTTCATTCTCTAAAGGCTCGGCCACTTTTTCCAATAAGGCCTTATCCGTATGGCACCCCACACAAGCGGATTGATTGCTCACTTCGTAAAGTCCCTTTTTCTCGGCAATATCCGATTTCTTTTCCTGACAGGAAAAGACAAATAATAGAGCCAATAAAAAAGGGAATACAATAAATAAGCGTCTCACAATTTTGTCTCCGTTTTTGAACTTTTACAACTGAATATACGATAAAAAATCGCCAAATGAAAAAAGTATGGCCAACTTTCTAAATTGTTAGCCATACTTTTAAGGGATTACCAAATAAAAGTCTTATTTTTGCACCTGAAAATCATGGGCATCGGAATCTTCGTTAAATGCCTTTGCCACACGTACATTGGCATCTTTGGTCCAGGACATAATACCCCATTTTAGGTTGGTGGCATTGTAACCCAGGATATTTAAAACCGTGCAGGCCAACTGACCGGTGTGGCCGGTGTAGCAATAGGTAACAACCGGACGGTTGGGATCGATCTTTTTCAGATTTTCCACTTTAGCGATTTCTTTCCATGGAATATTGATGGCACCCGGAATATGCCCGATGGCATAATGTTCCGGTTTGCGCACACTGATTATTTGCGGATCGTTGGAAGCATCACCGTCATTCAAATTATCGAACAAGGCTTGGGCCGAAATCACGGGAGAATGATTGGATACATACTGATCGGCGGCAGCCTCTAAAATGGTCATGGCATCTTCGGAATCCACATAATGAGGATCGGCTAAATCGTACGTTTTTGTTTGAGGTACGGTTGTGGTCACGGTAAAATCATGGGCGTCCGTATCTTCGCTAAAAGGTTTAGCCACACGTACGGTGGCATCTTTGGTCCATGACATGATACCCCATTTCATATTACTGACATCATAGCCCAAAATCTTCAAGACCGTTGCCCCCACCTGACCGGTGTGACCGGTGTAGCAATAGGTAACAATATGTTTGTCTTTGGGAATCTTTTTCAGATTGTCTTCTTTGGCGATTTGCGTCCAGGGGATGTTGATAGCGCCGGGTACATGGCCAAGGGCATAGTGGTCGGGTTTCCGAACGCTTATTACGAAATAGTTGTCCATATTATCGTGCACTGCCTGAGCGGAAATGACCGGATCACTCCAATTAGAGATCGCCTGATCGACCACCGGTTGAATCACTTCGAAATTACTCTTTTTTTCTTTGGATTCCGTCGAAGACGAGCAGGAATATAAAGAAGCGATGGCCGCGACCAAAAACAAAACAAATAAACGTTTAGTTAACATAATGGATACTCCTTTCAATCAATTGTACCGAAATACTTTTGTTTGTTTTTTATTTCACAATCACAGTTGCAATTTATATACCATCTTTTTTTAGCACTCTTTTACTCCTTAAATTTCAATGGGTTAAGAAATTGCAGCTCTCGAGTTTGTTTATGCCATCTGAAACCATCTGTTTCAGCTTTCTTTGTTAAGTTTGCCTAATCTTTGTAATTTCAATAATAAACAACGCATGAAACTATCTGTTTCATGTGTTTCACAATGGAACGTTATTCATGTCATCGTTTTTTGTTTTTCGTTCCGGGATGGCTTGGTGAAAGCTATTAACTCCTTATTTACCAAGTAATTAGAGGATGTACTTTCGACGACCGCCAGCGATAAAATTTAGGTACAAATATTGCAACCTCTTAATAAAAGCATTAAATTGGCCCTGTTAAAAGGAGTTCAAATGGAACGTTCTAAAATTTCTTGTGAATTGCTTAACGAAATTATTTTGGACAACATCACCGACGGCGTCTTCACCATCGATCATAATTATAATATTACCTCATTTAATAAATCAGCCTGTCGTATTACGGGTTACCGTTGTGATGAAGTTTTGGGTAAGAAATGCTTCGACATCTTTAAATCCAATATTTGTCAGGGCCACTGCGCGGTTAAGGAGGCCATTCAAACCGGCCGCAATACCACCAACAAAACGGTTTACATCATAAACAAATTCGGATATCGCATTCCGGTAAGCATTTCCACCGCGCCCCTGAAAGACCACAATAACCAAATTTTAGGCGGGGTGGAAACGTTTAGAGACTTGAGCGCGGAAGACGAATTGCGTAAGGTAATTACCAAAAACTACTCCTACCACGATATCATCAGTAAAAACCCCAAAATGTGGGAACTTTTCGAAATTTTACCTCAAATTGCCGAGAGTAACAGTACTGTCTTATTGGAAGGCGAAAGCGGAACCGGTAAAGAACTTTTTGCCCGCATCATTCACCATCTGAGTCCGCGCAAGGATAAAAATTTTATTGCCGTCAATTGCGGCGCTTTACCGGACACCTTGTTGGAATCGGAATTGTTCGGATACAAAGCAGGGGCCTTTACGGATGCCAAACGGGACAAATTGGGACGCATTGCCCTGGCCGAGGGAGGCACGCTTTTTTTGGATGAAATCGGTGATATTTCTCCTGCCTTTCAAATCCGCTTACTGCGTTTTTTACAGGAACGAAGCTACGAGCCCTTAGGAGCCGTGCAATCCGTAAAAGCGGATGTTCGCGTTATCGCGGCTACCAATAAAAATTTGGCCCAATTGGTGGAGCAGGGGCGTTTTCGGAAAGACCTTTTCTACCGCATCAATATCATTCGTTTGGAAATTCCGCCTTTACGCAAGCGCAAAGAAGATATTCCTCTTTTAATTCAGCATTTCATTAAAAAATTTAATCATATTCAAAAGAAAGAAATCCAAGGGGTGAGCAGTGAGGTTCTGGAAATACTCATGCAACACAACTACCCGGGTAATGTACGCGAGCTCGAAAACATCATCGAACATGCTTTCGTTTTATGCTCCGAACATTTGATTCAACGCAATCACTTACCGACCGAACTTTTTGCCGCTTCAACCAATAATGATCAAGCTCCCTATCAGCGCACATTGGAAAACGCCGAAGCCGAATTGATCATCAAAACCTTACGTGAACATAATTGGAACCGGCAATCGGCAGCACGTGCCCTCAATATTCACAAAACCACACTTTTTCGCAAAATAAAGCGTTTGGGTATTGAATTGCCGGATGTTGACGGCAGACACAAATTGAATAAACGTTAATAATTCGTTCTTTACCAAATTGAAGCCGGAAAGAAGGTTTTTATGCACACCTTAAGGGATTTCTTAAAAGCATCGATCGAAAACGAAAAGAAAATTTTACACCTTTACGAACAAGGCCAACAGATTGCTCGGCAAAAAACAACTAAAAAATGTTTGAGCTTTCTCATTAGCGACGAGGACAAACACATTAAGATTTTACAAAACATTTTGGAACATGAGTTGTACGATCTGGACTGTGAAATTCCCAATGATGCGGTTTTTAATAATGCCGTTGCCGCTTACGGAGAATTAAAATGCCATTGTACCGAAGACTCATCGGTGGAAGACATTTTGGAAGCCGTTCTGGAACGCGAGCAGTCCGCCAAAAAACAATACGAAGCTCTGGCCGATATTTGTAAGGTTGAGGAAATTGCCACGCTTTTACGAAATATGGCCCGGGAAGACGAAGATCATTTTAAGCTCATTGAAAAAGAATACAAAAAGCGACGCGGTTTACTTGGTGAAGAATTTTAAGCCGATCTGTCTGTTGGTCTCGGGCCGCGGAAAATTTTTCATCTTTACCTTGCGCTCATTAATTCAATTTACGCGCGTATTTCATTCTCTTGTTTTGTCGATGAGATACGGCCTTCGCTACATTTACGAATCGCCGAATGAATAGTCTTCTTTTTATCTCCGAGATGAAGATTGGCTAAAATGCCTGTCGATTTTTCGCAGGAAACCCCATTTTTAATTTTCTCTCTTTCCTCTTTGCAATGATTCAAAATCCTTATTATTTTCTTTTACTCGAATCATTACGACCTAAAGGGATATGGAGCCGTCAAGATGTCCGTTAAAAACCTGTTGGAACGTTACAAAAAAAAGTGGGAACAAACCACGCTGAACAAAGTACTGCAACGCTTTCCGGAACGTAAAACACGGTTTACCACTAATTCCTGGTTACCGGTGGAACGCCTGTATTTACCGCGACCCATGAGCGAAGAAGAATATTTGCAACGCCTCGGCTTCCCCGGGGAATATCCCTACACCCGGGGCGTTCAACCCACCATGTACCGCGGTAAATTCTGGACCATGCGCCAATACGCCGGTTTCGGTACGGCTGAAGAATCCAATAAACGCTACAAATATTTGTTAAGCCAGGGGCAAACCGGG
Source organism: uncultured Caldithrix sp. (assembly GCA_964532875.1). Lineage (GTDB taxonomy): Bacteria > Calditrichota > Calditrichia > Calditrichales > Calditrichaceae > Caldithrix. The sequence goes on from CAZHIZ010000057.1 coordinate 13,082, forward strand.
CTCTCCATTGCTTTCGACCTGCCCACGCAGATTGGTTACGATTCCGACGATCCGCACAGCATCGGTGAGGTGGGCAAGGTGGGGGTGGCCATCGACAGCCTGCAGGATATGGAGATTCTCTTTGAGGGCATTCCCCTGGACAAGGTATCGACCTCAATGACCATCAACGCACCGGCCGCCGTGTTACTTGCCTTTTACATTGCTCTGGCTGAGAAACAGGGTGTGCCGAAAGACCGGTTGCGGGGCACTATTCAGAACGATATTTTAAAAGAATACATTGCGCGCGGCACGTACATTTTCCCGCCCAAGCCTTCGTTACGCTTGATTACCAACATATTCGAATACTGCTCACAGGAAGTACCCAAATGGAACACCATCAGCATCTCCGGCTATCATATTCGCGAAGCCGGCTCCACGGCCGTGCAGGAAGTGGCTTTTACCATTGCCGACGGCATCGAATATGTGCAAGCGGCCATTAACGCCGGGCTGGATGTGGATCGGTTTGCGGGACGTTTGTCGTTTTTCTTCAATGCTCACAACGACTTGCTGGAAGAAGTGGCCAAATTCAGGGCGGCGCGGCGCATCTGGGCCAAAATAATGAAAGAAAAATTCGGCGCCAAAAAGGAACGCTCCTGGATGTTACGATTCCACACGCAAACGGGCGGCAGTACGCTCACTGCCCAACAACCGGATAACAACATCGTGCGCGTTACCATCCAAACCCTGGCCGCCGTGTTGGGCGGAACGCAAAGCCTGCACACCAATTCCCGCGACGAGGCTTTGGGGCTGCCCACCGAAGACTCCGTGCGCATCGCTTTGCGCACGCAACAAATTGTAGCTTACGAATCCGGCGTAACCAATACGGTCGATCCCCTGGCCGGTTCGTATTACATCGAACATCTGACCGACACCATTGAAAACGAGGTGTGGCAATATCTCAAAAAAATCGAAGCCATGGGCGGCATGGTGGAGGCTATTGAAAAGGGTTACGTCCAAAAGGAAATTCAGGATGCGGCTTACCGATACCAGAAAGAAGTGGAACAAGGGGAACGCGTTGTGGTGGGAGTGAATCAATTTACCTTGGAAGACGAACCGCCCAAGGAAATTTTGCGAGTCGATCCCCGTTTGCGCCAGACTCAAAGCGAACGTCTGAAACGTTTACGCGCCCAACGCGATAACAATAAGGTACAACAAACTTTGCAAGATTTACGCAGTGCCGCACGCGATGAGCACGTTAATTTAATGCCTTTCATCTTGCGGGCCGCCAAGGCTTACGCTACTCTGGGAGAGATTTGCAACGTACTCCGAGATGAATTCGGTGAATACCGCGAATCGATTGTGTTGTAACGG
>CAZHIZ010000057.1:14531-20374 GCA_964532875.1 uncultured Caldithrix sp.
GCCAAATATGTGGCCCGGGCATTAAAAGAAGCGGGCTATGAAGTCATTTACACGGGAATCCGCCAATCACCCGAAGCCATTGCCCGAACCGCCGTACAGGAAGATGTGGATTTTGTGGGCTTGAGCTTGCTGTCCGGAGCCCATAACGAATTATTCCCGGAAGTCGTCCGCCTTTTACGGGAACTGGGTGCCGGGAATGTCATTGTCTTTGGTGGCGGCGTCATCCCGGAAGAAGACATTCCTTTTTTAAAAGAAAAAGGCATCGAAGCCGTCTTTACCCCGGGTACTCCCATGAAAGACGTTATTGAGTTTATTGAAGCAAACAAAGAAAGAGTCCAACATTGATTAACACACTGGTTGACAAAATCACACAGGGCGATATTCACTCCATCGCCCGCAGTATTACCTGGATCGAAAATGAACAGGAGCAGAAGGAAAACCTGATCGACGCCTTGTACCCGCACACCGGGCAGGCTATTGTCGTGGGTATTACCGGGCCTCCGGGCTCCGGCAAAAGTAGCTTGCTGGATCGATTGATCGAACTGGAGCGCAAAAAGGGCAATAAGGTGGCGGTGCTGGCCATTGATCCCAGCTCGCCCTTCACCGGAGGGGCTATTTTGGGTGACCGCCTGCGCATGCAAAAACACGCTACCGATCCCGATGTTTTCATACGCTCCATGGCTTCGCGCGGTCATTTGGGTGGGGTTTCCGGGGCTACGGCCGATGCGGTTAAAGTATTGGATGCCGCCGGATTCAATGTGATTTTTATTGAAACCATCGGTGTGGGACAAACCGAAATTGAAGTCATGAATTTAGTCGATCTGGTATTGCTGGTATTGGTACCCGGATTAGGCGATGAAATTCAGGCCTTAAAGGCCGGGGTGATGGAAATCGGCGATATTTTTGTGGTCAACAAAAGCGACCGTGCCGATGCCGATCGTTTGAAAGCCGAGATCGAATACGTGCTGCACCTGCAAAGTTCACCCGATTCGTCCGAGCAAAATCCGGTTTTCATGACTTCCGCTCTGGAAAACACCGGAATCGAAGAATTGGAAGCGGGTATTGAGGCTTTCCTGCAAAAAATGAAAGAGAGCGGCACCCTGCAAAAACGCCGTCGTCAGAGGCTGACACAAGAACTACGCAAAATTTTTACGGCAAAGGTCGAAGCCTTTGTGCATCGCTTTTTACAAACCGACCAAAAGCTGGACCACTGGATCGACCAAATTATTCAAAAAGAGGCGGCGCCCTATCGTCTGGTCAATCAAAAGGTAAAGCAAATATTAAAGGAGTTGAAATCCACATGATACAACAGGTGGACCATATCGGCATTGCGGTACATTCCATTGAAGCCCACCTTCCTTTTTATCGCGATATTTTGGGCTTGCGTTTTTTGGGCATCGAGGTTGTGGAAGATCAAAAAGTGCGGACGGCCATCTTTCAGGCCGGTGAAACCCGTATCGAATTGTTGGAGCCCACCGACGATGAAAGTCCCGTTAGCGGTTTTTTGAAAAAGCGCGGCGAAGGAATTCACCACATCGCTTACCGCAGTGATCAGCTAAAAGCGGATCTGGACAAATTAAAAGCACACGGCATCCGTTTAATCGACGAGCAACCGCGGGAGGGGGCCCATGGCAATCGCATCGCCTTTATTCATCCCAAGTCGTCGGGAAAAGTGTTAACCGAACTGTGCCAACCTCTAAACGAGAAATGATGCGATTACATTCGGGAATTGTCTTAAACTCGAAAAAAGGCATTTATTCTAATTCCATTTCCTGTCTTTATTTTCCACAATCGGATTTGCCATGAAGCAAAACATCGAACCGATTATTAACCGCAATATTCACAAGGCTATTATCAGCCTTTCTTTGCCCGGAATGATCTCTTCCGTTTTAACCACTCTTTACCAATTAATCGATGCCTATTGGATCGGGAAGATCGGCCCGGATGCTCTGGCTGCTATCGGCGGTAGTTCCTTCATTTTGTGGGCTATCTTTTCTTTAAGCGGCTTAAGTGTTAGCGGAATTGCAACCATGGTTGCCCAGCATGTGGGAGCCGGGGAAATTGATCGGGGACGTCTGGCCGCGGGGCAGGGCATGCTGCTCAATACGTCCAGCGCAATTATTCTGGCCGGTTTGGTCTTTTTCGGACAAAATGCTCTGTATGGAATAATGGGCTTTGAAGCGGTGGTTACCGTACTGGCCAGGGATTACATGAATATCATTTTATTGGGTCTGGTGTTCGGCTTTGGATTCGGCGGGTTGGAAGCTGTCTTCCGCGGGCTGGGCGATACGCGTACCCCGATGGCTGTTTTGGCCGTTGCTCTGGTCGGTAACGCCGTATTGGATCCATTTTTAATTTTCGGCTGGGCGGGATTCCCGGCTCTGGGTATTGCCGGTGCCGCCTGGGCCACTATTCTAAGCGAAGCCCTTGGTTTTTTAATTTTGATTTTATTACTGGCCCGTAAAAATTACTTACCCAAATTGAACCGGAACATTCCCTTGCTTCAGTTTCCCATTCTCCGACACATTATGTCCATCGGTGCACCGGTGGCTTTCGGCGGTTTCTTCTTCAGTTTAATTTACGTTTTTTTAACACGCATTATTTCGCGTTTTGGCATGGATGCCGTGGCTGCCATTGGCATCGGGCACCGCATCGAGGGTATTGCCTGGTTTGCCTGCGTTGGATTTTCGGTAGCCGCTTCCACACTGGTCGGGCAAAATGTGGGTGCCAAACGCTGGAAACAGGCCGAACGCTCGGTCTGGTTGGTTAGTGCATACGGAGTTTCTCTCCTTCTTTTAATTTCGGCCCTTTATTATTTTGCACCGCAAACCCTAATGCGCATTTTCACCGGCGACCCGACCGTGCAAAAAATCGGTAGTGAATACCTGAGGATCATTGCCCTGTTCGAAGTTTTTCTGGGGCTGGAAGTTATTATGGAAGGGGCCTTTAGCGGTGCCGGTTACACCTTGCCGGTCATGTTGGTCAGTGTACCGATTACGGCCGCTCGCATTCCTTTGGCCTATCTGTTTGCTTTGCATTGGGACTGGGGCATCGTAGGCATCTGGTGGGCCATTGCCCTGACTACCGGCCTGAAGGGTGTATTAAATACGTTACTTTTTGCTCTGGGAATTTGGAAAAAGAAAATCATCCTTTAAAACCTGTCGGTCAATCTTAAAGAACCTCTTCCATTTTTACAGACTTCTTGCGGTCAAAAAAATACACGCTTCTATTCATTCTGTCCCTGTTTGTCGTGACAAAGAATTCAAGAATATCCTTGAGGATATCGAGACGATCAAAGACAAAATCAAACACGAAGAAAAAACCGGCAGATTGTTCGATTCTTTGAAAGAACGTTTGCAAAAATTCAAAGAACGTATTTCCAAATAGCCCGCCAAAAACAAGGTAACATTTAAAGCCGGAGGAAATCTCCGGCTTTTTCAATATCAGCCTATTGCCCGCGTAAAATAAATGCGATGCGCTCTAACTTTCCGTCAATTTTTTGATTGGGTACAATACCCAAAATTTTACACACCAGTGGATACACATCGACATTGTGCAACGTTTCGCAGCGATAGCCCGTTTTAAAAGCCGGCCCTACGGCAAAGAAAATACCTTGCATGTCCAAAGTATGGTTGTCGTAGCCATGATCTCCCTGAGGGTGACGCCGCTCCATCTTTTTCAGCTCTTGAGGTGTGCGAATGAAGGTGTAGCCCAAATCGGCTACGGCAATCACATCGCCGATGAGCGCATTGTTTTTGTAATGAAAATAAGGGGGAATATCTTCTTTTTTGTAAACCGTAAAACCTTTGGCCTGTTTGGACAGTACGTTAAAAACATGCTGTTTTTGTTCCCGGGAAGAAGTAAAAAATTGCACCAGCGGGCCGTATCCGTCCACGCGGACATCTTTTTCGTTCTTCAAAATGTCAAATAGAAGAATCCGCCCGTCGGGCCGTAATTGAGTCATGCCGTGATCGGAAAGTAGAATAATATTCACTCGGTCGCTCATGCCGATGGAATCGATTTTAGCCCGTAAAATGCCTACCTGACGGTCCAGCAATCGAATGGCTTCGTTAATCTTTTCTCCATTTGGACCGTAACGATGGCCGTACGTATCGGTATCGCTAAAATATAAGAAGAGCAAATGGGGCCGTTTGGCGGCTGGTAGAGTGAGCCAATCAATTATGCCTTGAATGCGTTTTTCGGGTGGTACGGAACCGTCGTACTTTTTGAAATAGGTGGGGTGGCGATAGCTAAGACGGACTTCGGAACCCGGCCAAAAGAAACTGGCACTTTTTATGCCTTGCCGCTGAGCCGTTTCCCATAGAGCTTCCCCTTTGTACCAGTAAGCATTGCGCACTGAGACCGTATCGCCCACCCGATATTGTCGCCCCGTAAAAAAATCGAAAAAGCGATTATTGATCAATCCGTTGTTTTGCGGATAGAGACCGGTGACAATGGCATAATGGTTGGGAAACGTTTTGGAAGGAAAGGCCGGTTCAAAGGTAATGGCACGAACACCGTCTGCAGCCATTTTGTCCAGATTAGGTGTAATCCCTCGATCGGGATAATCCCAGCGGAAGCCGTCAAAAGAAATAACGAGCACATACGGTTTTTCCTGTGGGTTTTGTGCCAACAGGGGAAGGATTAAAGTCAAAAGCAAAATCGAATAAAGCAAAAAACGTCGCATTCCGCATCCTTTCTCTTGATTTAAATATGGATTTGCCGTTTCTGTATTTTACCGGCAAATCGATTCATGATCTTTTAATCTACGTCAAAGAAAAACATGGTGCAATCGGCACCAAAACGGTAATTTAGAAAGTTGCGGCATATTTGTATTTTTTCAATCGCTTTTGTATTTTTGCATTATTCGATTTTTCCGCCCGTGCAACAAAGGAGAAAAATGATATGCGTCATGAATGCCCCTATTGCGGCTACCCTGTTTCCAAAAGCTGGCTTTTTTTCGGTGTGCCCGGAGGCCCGCAATATATTTGTCCTAATTGCCATGCGCGCTTGAAAATGACCTATTTACGCTACTTGATCAATTTTTTGGTCGGCGGACTGGGAAGCGGCTTTTTGTTTTTAGAAGGCTTGAAAAACGGCATGGGGCCAAAGTGGTTTTTGGTTTACCTGCCCTTAGTTCTTTTTATCTTTGCCATGGCCGTCTGGTTTACGCCGGGGCAATATGAGGTGGCTCACGAAGGAAGAAAAGACAGAGCCCAAAAAAAAGATAAATGAGTGCGTAAGTGTAGCTGTTTTTAGAAAACAATCCTTAGAAAGCTGGACGTTAAGGGCCTAAATTACGGAACGATCAGCGCACTATTCGTAACTATTGCCCTGCCCTAATCGCTTTGGCTTCCAAATGAAAACTCACGCTGCGCATGATACACAAAATGGGCCTTTGGCCTGCTCTGCCAGATCAAATGCAAACGGAAAATACCTATGGCAATTTAGCGCGCTTTTCGTATTTTTCTGTACCAGGATCGTTTGGTCAGTTTGCGTAATTCTTTGAGATATGCTTCTTCCGCGGGCATATCCGAATAGGATTTTCCTCTCCGTATCAACTCCCAAAAGAAATCGGCCAAAACAGTGGCTATGGCATGTATGGCATTATGACGGTTCAATTTTTGAAATTGCAAGCGTTCCATGGCTTCCACCACATCGGGAATATTTTCCGCCAGTTGATTTTCAACAATCACGTGCATTATGGCGTGCATTCGCGGGTCTTCGAGTTCGACATTCATCTTCTCATGATATTTTTCAACCAGTGTTAATCGTTCCGTCTCGTCCATTTTAAGCCATTGCTGAGGATCCGGTGCTTTTAAAGGATCGTATTCTTCCATAAG
>CAZHIZ010000058.1:0-9226 GCA_964532875.1 uncultured Caldithrix sp.
ACCTGTCCGGCAATTGACGGATCTGCGAAATCAGCGTGAGAAAAAACAGTGGCGGAATAGGTAAATAGTTGAATCGTTGAATGGTTTAATGGGTTCTGCGCTGTGGTTAGTTGCCCGGGAATGGCCATCAATGCCGGTGACTCCGCAAGCCCTGAAAGTAAGATAATGTCAAGGCTCCCCTCCCTGCAAATTTTGCAGGGAGGGGCGGGGGTGGGTTTTCCCGCGGATTTACGCAGAAAAAATTCTAAAATAGAATTATTTGCCCTCTGCGCTAACCTGTCCGGCAATTGACGGATCTGCGAAATCTGCGCGCGATAAAAAGCTGTGTCGACTTATCCGGCCCTTGACGGATTGTAAATCCGACTCCCGACGGATCGAAGATTCGGCCACCGACGAATCGCAGATCCGGCTTTCGACGGAGCAGTGGCTAAACGGCGCTTGGATTATTCATCTTCTACGAAGATGGATTCCGATTGGTACAAGGCGTTGTTACAATAATAGCACATCTACGATGTGCATTTTGTTCTAGCCAAACGTAACAGCATTGGCTAAAACAAATGCCTTTGGATATTTTGGGGAATTTTAAAAATTGAGTTAGTGTAAATGAAAATGCGTTTTTAATGCGGGGAAAATCAGTCCAAAATTATCGGTTAATTTATTAAACACCATCCAGAATCGTCGTAGATGATTCATTATTGTAGCCATTGCACCAACATGAAAATCCAATGATCGTCGTAGACGATCCATGTTCAGAGTTGAAGGGAAAATGGTTGAATCGTTGAATGGATTAACGGAGGCGGTTATTCGTTATTCGTTACTCGTTGTTCGTTAATGGGTGTTGATTTGGTGCGGGGATGGGATTGAACGGTTTTGATTAATAAAAAAATCCGTGTTTATCTGTGCGGATCAGTGGCTAAAAAAATTCTCGCGCTGATCCCGCACTTGGCGGGTGCGTGCAAAAATAATTGCTTGTGTCGGAGAAGATTGTTTGTCGTTACGCTTTGCCTTTGCGGAGCTTATCCAGCAGATTTCCGAAGGAAGGAAGAGGCATTGTTTTGGACTCGGCTAATTCCTGTTCGCTAACCGCCCCCAGACGATCAATGAGATTAACGGAATGGTCCGTTACTCCCAGCAGGTATTTTTGCCCGCCGATGACCACCAGCCAAATGCTATGCTTGGAAGTTAAATATTGCCGGCTAAGGACGGTAATGCGCGTGTTTTTAAACTTATCGTTCCCGAATTGCAGTTTGCGGATGTATTTCATGGAAATCCAGAACAAGACCAGCAAAATCAGCGTAATAATTAACAACTTTACGTAATGACCGGTAAGAGACGATTGGTGTGTGTACAGGGGAATCGTTTGCGAAGAATCGTTTAGTGATTGAGCTGTTACACCTTTTTGTTGCACCGTGTTTTTAACCGGTAAAGCATGACCTGCCACCGGCCAGGCCCATAAGGCCAATGCAAAAATCAAAAAATAATAATAAAGAATCGAATCCTTATTGTGCACGTAACCTCCAAACCCTTTTAAGCCAATTTTTTCAAACGTTCTTTCGGGCTGACCAACTGAGTGATGCGCACACCGAATTTATCATCAATAACCACGACTTCGCCTTCAGCGAATTTTCGCCCGTTAACCAAAATGTCCAAAGGCTCTCCCGCCGATTTCGGGAACTCGATAATAGAACCTTTGCCCAATTTCAATAAATCGGAAACCAACATCGATTTGCGATCCAATTCCACCGTAATTTCCAGATCCACATCTAACAGCATTTCGATATTGCGTGTATTGCCGGCATAAGGTTTACCATTACCGCCCAGATCGGCAAATTCTGCCGGTTCCACCTGAACCTGTTGTTCCTGTGATGGCGTTTGTGAAGGTTCTTCGCCCGTTGGTTCTTCCGGAAGGATTTCCCAGCGCTCACTCCAGGCAAAATGCTCGATAAAAAAATCCCGATCTTCACTGTTGATTTTTACTTTGGCTTTAATACCGTGGTAAGTTTCGTCTCCCGGGATGGCATCTTCGGCCTTTTCGATGAGTCCGGCCTGCAAATTATTGATGGTAAAACGGGCATTGTCATCCGGAATGGCCATGCGGATTTGCCCTAGCATTTGGTTAAATATCTCTTTTAAACCGTCCAAATGCGCTTCATCCACCTCTGCAGCCGGATCTTCGCCCACCATCCAGGCATAAGCCGCCAACACAAATTCGCTGGGAAAGAGCAATAAATGCGAAACGGTTTCGGGTGCGGTTCCCGATTGAAACATTAAAGCGATTTTGGGGAACTCGGTGGCGGAAAGCGTTTGTGTAATATTGGTCGTTTCCTCCGTCTCTTCCGTAATCATAATCGGCCGCTGGAACAAATCGGCCAGGCCTTTATTTAAAACGGGACGTAACTCGTCCATTTGCTTTTGGTAGTAACGTTTTAATTCATTTGCTCTCATTTTTTTCTCCTTCTTCAATGGATTCGATGCGCACGGCGTAATGGTTTTTACGCAAACCGACAACTCCATTAAAGGCATGTTTATTATTGATGTAAATCGGTAACAATTTGTCGGTTCTATTTTCTAATTGGATCACATCTCCCACCTGTAATTCCAAAAACTCGCGAATGGAAATATGGGTTTTGCCCAACCGGACATTCACCGCGGTTGGAGTTTGCATCAGGTTCTCTTGAATGACCTTTTGTTCGCCCTGCGAAGCTTCGATGGAGCCGTACAAAATTTTATCCTGCACTTCCGGTGCGGAGATGATAGCGGAAACCCACATGTACGGATAGGAAATATTCAGCAGTGTGGAATGACCGTGAATTTTGACTTCCATGGAAACCACAACCACCGGTTCAGAGGAGGGAACGATTTGCACAAATTCCGGATTGCTTTCGAAACGTTGAATATCGGCTTTAAAGCGGGTTACCAGTTCCCAACTGCGGGAAAGGTCTTCCAGAAAACGATTAATAACGCGATTCATCACCTTTTGCTCAATTACCGAAATGGGACGCACATCCGAAACCGGGCTACCCGGCCCGCCGAAGAGTCGCTCCACGACAAAGATGGCCAACTGCGGACTTAATTCCAGAACAAAATGCGAGGTGGGATGGTCCACATTGCAGACGTACAAACAACTGGGCGGCGCAATGGACATGACAAATTCCGAATACATGATTTGATCGATCGCCAACAGATTCATTTCCACAATCATGCGCAACTGAGCCGAAAGGAAAACGCTGAAATCGCGGCAAAGGCTTTCATGAATGGCCTCCAGAAGCCGCATCTGTTCCTTGGAAATCAGGTTGGGATGCTTAAAATCGTAAACGGTAACCTTTTGTTTCTGCGGCTGTTCAGCCGAAGTGACCGTTGACTCAGACACACTGGAAAGTAGCGCATCTATTTCTTCTTGGGATAAAATTTTGGCCATCGGGCATATTCCTTATTCTAACACAAATTTGGTGAAATACAGATTTTGTACCAGTTCCTGACCCAAAATTTCGTTAATATCGCTTTTTAAATCGCTTTTTATTTGTGCCACATTCGTCGTAGTGGTCAATTCGGCCACGGTTCGGCTTCGTAAATATTGCAAAATCCGATCCACGATTATCGGTTTCATTTTATCCAATTCCGCTTTGGCATCTTCATTGGGCAATTCCAGGGCAATTTCGAATACCGCAAATCGTCGGCCGTAGCTATCTTTCGGATTAATCGTGATGTCGGATATCGTATAAATGACCCCGGGCTCCTTGTTTTCTTTTTTTTCGATCTTGGCTTTTGCTTTACCTTGATCGGCCGTATCCGGCCATAGTCGCGGCAAGATTAAAAAATAGACGATGGCAATGGCTGCGATCACCTGAACCAGCACAAGTCCGATAATTAATCCCCATTTAGTCTGATTGGGTTTTGTCTCTTCTTTGGCCATTGATTTTTCCTCCGCAACATCATTATTTTTTGGACTCATAATCCGTTCTCCCTTAAAGGCTTATCGATATCGAATGTAAATTTCGACCCGTCTGTTTTTGGCGCGGTTTTGAGGGGTCGTATTGGGTACCAACGGGCGGTATTCTCCGTAGCCCACGGCCGCCAGACGCGAAGCATCGATTCCTTCCACATAATGCAAATAACGCACCACGCTTAGGGCACGCGCCGTGGATAGTTCCCAGTTGGTGGGATACTTGGCCGTGTGGATGGGCACATTGTCCGTGTGCCCCTCTACAAATATTTCCTTAAAATTATTCCCGCGTACCATATTGGCAATAGCATTCAAAATGGGAAAGGCACTGGCTTTCAGTTCCGCTTTTCCCACATCGAATAAAATATTGTCCCCCAGGCGCACATGGATACCCGATCCGTCCGCTTCCACCTGCACCTGATCCTGTACTCCTTGCTCTTGCAGGACTTTTTTCATCTGCTCCACTTTTTGATTAACTTGCTCTTTATACTTGTCCTGCCCCTGCAGGCTGGTACGTTGCTCGGGGGTGGGCTTGTTTTTCATATCGTCCAAAATTCCCAAAGCACCGCGCATGGAACTGATAGCGCCCTTGAACTTTTCCAATTCAATGGTGGAATAAGACAAAATCATGATAAAAAACACCATGAGCAAAGTTACCATGTCGCTGAAGGTGGCCATCCAGGCCGGCGCACCTTTACACTCTTCTTCGGTTTCTTTTTTCATAGTCTTCTATCTCACGATTCCATGACACGTTCTTTAGGTGACAAAAAGTTCATCAGTTTACGTTGAATGGTATTGGGATGCTCTCCGAATTGGATGGATAGCACACCTTCAATGATCATTTCTTTAACCACAATCTCTTCTTCGGAACGATTTTTCAATTTTTTGGCCAAAGGAATAAATACCAGGTTGGCCGCAAATGCACCGTAAAAAGTGGTAATCAATGCTACGGCCATACCGCCGCCGATTTGTGAGGGATCGTTCAAATTCTGCAACATGGCAATCAACCCGATCAATGTACCGATCATGCCAAAGGCCGGCGAATATTCTCCGTAAGAGGCCATAATATCCTGCCCACGCTTGTGCCGTCCCATCAAATAGGACAGCTCGGTTTCCATGATATTGCGAATGAGATCGGCTTCTGTGCCATCGACTACCATTTCCATGCCGGAACGTAAAAACGGGTCTTCGATATTGTTGATTTCTTTATCGATGGCCAACAATCCTTCTTTGCGGGCCTTTTTGGAGAGGGCGACAATTTGTTCGATCAAGGCCACGTTATCCACCTTTTCGCTAAAAAATGCCTTGCGAATCACCCCGATTACTCCCAATACCTCCTTTAACTGGAAGCTGATAAGCACCGAACCCGTGGCACCGCCGAATACAATCATCATGGAAGGAATATCAATAAATATCTGCGGACTACCTCCCATAAAAATGGTAATCATTACCAAACTAAACCCGGTAATAATACCGATAACCGTTGCTAAATCCACCGTTTTATCCTCTCATCAAAACACTCTTGGTCATCGTTCCCTTGTTTGCTGTTGTTTATTTTTAGATAAAACGGACCGGCCCAAAACCGGCCCGTTTACTTAGCTTATCGTTTCAAGCGAATCAATTCCTGCAACATTTGGTCGGCCGTTGTGATCACCTGAGCATTCGCTTCAAATCCGCGCTGGGTGGTAATCATATCCGTAAATTCTTTGGAAACATCCACATTGGACATCTCCAGCGAACCTGAGACAATCGAGGTAATCGACTTATCGTCCAATTCCACCACTTGTTCCGGACCGGAAGCCATGCTGGCCTGATAAAGGCCTTCACCCAATTGCATTAATCCGGATTTGTTGGAAACTTCGGCCAAGGCAATTTTGGCCAAAGCCACTTTCTCGCCGTTGCTGAATGTTCCGTTGATAACGCCTTTGGGATCAATGGTTAAATTGATTAAGCGTCCGACCGCCCGACCGTCTTGCTGCTTTACATTAACCGTGGAAAGCGAATTGAATTGGGTCAATCCCATGCGCCCTTCACCGCTTTCCGCATGCAAATCCACATTCATGACTTTGGCGCCGTTTTTTGGATCCAGAACCATTTGCGTGGCACCGTTATCAAAGGTGAACGAGGTTAACATACCGGCTTCGTTAAAGGTCGCCCGACCGCTGCCGCCCGAGGTGATTTCTTCATCGCCGGTTGTTTTGGCCGTCCACGTCCATTCGTTATTATCGGCCGATTTCGTAAATTCCAATATCACATTATGGCTGGTACCCAGGCTATCGTAAACCACCACGGACGTCTTGGCCTTGGCTGTTTCACCGGGTGTGGTATTGACGAAATTGGGCAGATCGATTTGGCCGGTATTGTTCGCCCCGTTGGTCAAACGAATGGAGGTGGAACTGTCTCCGGCCTGGGCATCGGTCAACACAATCTTTCCGTCTTGCATGGTCGCCGTGGTTCCGCTAAAAGCGTTATTGATGGCATCCAATAAATTCTGAATGGTATCTCCGGCGGTATAGGTGTAAGTGGCAGAAACCGTCGAGCCGTCCGGATTGGTGCCCGTTATTTCAATCGTATCTCCATCGACCAAAGGCGTGGAAACTTGATCTAAACTATTCAATGCCGTAGTGGCATCGGCATTCGATCCGCCGGCCGTTAACGTGCTACCCAACGACCACACTTCCGTGGTTGTTTTGAGACCGGCATTCAAATTACCCGAAAGCCACACATTCTTGGTTTCTTTTGCTTCGGATACCATATTCATATCGATCGATATATCACTTAAGTTGCCTGAGCCTAACCCTAATTTTTTATTTTCGTCATTTAACTGCCAACCTTGAACCGCTAATCCGCTGTGATTGACCAATTTGCCGTCGGCATCAAAAAAGAATTGACCGGCCCGTGTGAGCACTTGCGTGTCGCCGGCGTTTAGCACAAAAAAGCCGTCTCCCTGAATGGCCAAATCGGTTAACACACCGGTTTGCTCCAAACTGCCCTGGCTGTAAATATTTTCGATTGAGGTGGTCTTCATACCCAACCCGATTTGCATGGGATTTAAATAACTGGCACCGGCGGGAGCCAGGGTTTGGCTAAGCGCTTCGGAAAAATTGATCCGACCGCTTTTAAAACCGATGGTGTTGATGTTGGCAATATTATTGCCGATCACATCCATGCGCATTTGATGGTTGCGTAATCCCGATACACCTGCTAATAATGAACGTAACATAATGTTAACCCTCCTTAGTTTTTCCGCCTCTGTCGTTCGGCGGGATGAGGGGGCTTCCTGGGCTTGCGCCCGAGGTCCGGCCCCGTTTTTCTTTGTTACACAATAGCTAAACTGTCGATGTTTGTAAAAACGCGTTCAGTGGCTTGCTTTTGATCGATGGCCGTTACCACCGTTTTGTTTTTTATACTCACCACAAACGCATGGTCATCCATTAAAATGACCGAATTTTGCGCTCCTTTGGCCTGTAATTGGCGCATGCCTTGCTGCAAGCGTTGCAGATCACCGGCGCTCAGGTGCACGGAACGCGATTCCAGACGTTTGAGAGCATGGGCCGAAAAATGCATCTCGCTCTTTTGCACGATTTGCTTTTTCAGCACCGTTCCGAAATCGAGCGCTTGCGCTTTGTCGGCCGCCGGAGTTTGTTGCCCGGGCCGCACGCGTTGCGGACGGATGGGGGCAACGCCTTGCCTGATTTGCAAATCCGCTACTTTCATGATGAAACCTCACTATCCGATTTGTACGATATCGCCGAAATACACGTCCTTGCCGTTGACAACTAAAATCGGTTGTCCGTTTTCGTAGCGAACGGCCGAAACGATTCCGCGACTGAGTGTTTTAACGCTTACCGAATTTTCGTCACCGTCTTCGGCAATCACTTTGAAATGGTAATTGCCTCCGGACAGGGGCTTGCCGTCATCGTCTTTACCATCCCAATTCAGGGAATGACGCCCTTTGTCCAGGCTGCTCATCTTGATGGTGCGTACCAGATTGTTGTTTTCATCGTAAATTTTTACGGTCACTTTTTCCGCCGCGTCAGCCAGCTCAAAACTCAAAGGAACTTTGCTTTCACCCGTTGTCAAGGGAATATTGTCTCCGTAAGAAAGCACTTCTTTGCCCACAAAATTGGTGGCCATCGTATTCTGAATGGTCTGGGCCAGCACCATATCGGTATTAATGCCGTCCTTTAAGCTGTCGTCGATATTCATCAGGCGTTCCAGCGAACTGAACTGGGCCAATTGCGTGGCAAATTCCTGGCTTTTCATGGGCGAAAGCGGATCTTGATTCCTGAGCTGTGTAACCAATAGCTGCAAGAATTGGTATTTGCCCATTTTCAGGTTGCTCGCATCCATGAGATTGCGAGCGGTTTGATTGACTTGTGCGGCGCCTACTGCATTTACAGCATCTGCCATTTTTTTCTCCTAACTTGGTTATGCCGTTACTTCCAATGTGTTGTAACCGAACTTTCGCATGGTTACGGTGCGCGTGATGTCATCTTCACCACCCTCCTTTCCTGCTATTTGTGACGTATTGGTTTGTTTGGATTGTTTTTGCTTGGACAGGGATGTGTGCCCTTCCTGCGCGGGATGCCCTCCCACGCTAACGCGCACATCGTTTAGAAAAAAACCTTTGTCGGCCAGTTGAGCGCGAATCGACGGAATCAGGCGTAAAAAGGCTTCCTTGGCCTTTTCGGATTCCATGACAATGGACAGCCGGTTTTCTTTGTCGTTAAATTGTACATCCATTTTGCCGAAAGGCGATTCGCTTAGTTGCATCTTTAGTGCGCCGCTGCCTTTGCTTTTGGCGGCCTGGGTCATGAGCGATTCGATGCGTTCAATCAATGCCAGGGAACGAGCGGAGGCTACACCGGCTCGGGCTTTTAATGTCACAACCGATTGGGCCGCTCTCGAAGCACTGGCCTTTAATCCCTTGGCCAATAGCAGATGATCGTTTGATTGCGGAGTTCCGGCCTTTGTCAAACGAGCTTTATTGCCGGCAGAAGCAACCTCTTGTTGCCCGTTCCTGGCGGCCGGAGAGCTATTGCTCTTTTCTTGGCCCGCGGTGTTGAATTCGCTTTTGGCCGTAGATTGCCCGGCAGCCTTCGCTTCGCCCTTCGATCCGGCAGAAGAGGGGCTCCGGTCGTCCAGCGTCAGAGTGAGAACACGTGGCTTGGCATTCATTTTACCGGATGCCTCGGGCGAAGCTTCCGGAGAACCTTGCACGGCTACTTTAAGTTGGACCGGGGAATGGTGAGCATCTTGGGGGGCGGTTTTAACCGCCTT
>CAZHIZ010000058.1:9326-19276 GCA_964532875.1 uncultured Caldithrix sp.
AGCGCGGCCATCAAAGCCGAACGAGCCGTATTGCTCATTTGACTGTAAATCAAAATAATCGTATGATCATCCATATTGGCCAGAATCTTTGCCATCTCTTTGGGCTTTAACGAAGACAAAGTCCGTGCGATGGATTTGGCTTCCATTTGCTGACCAGAGGCTAAGCTGTATTTTTTTCTCCATGAAAGAATTTCCTTGTTCAAATTTTCCTTCTCCGTTTGCAAGCTTTTAACGGCCTTTTGCAAAGAATCTGTCTTAAGTACCTGATGTTTTAACGAATCCTGCAAAACATCAATAACCGTCAATAAACTGTCCACCACATATCGCACGTGGTTTAAATTCCCGATACGCACATCATGGGAGACCACCTTTTTGACCAATTTTTTCTGAACCTGCACGGATGCGCTTTGAGCCGGAACAGTCGCTGTTTCTTTTGCCGGTGGCTTCATGGCCACTAAAACCGCAACAATGATAATAATCGTTAAAGGAAAAGTACCCAAACTAATAAGGATCCATTTGCCCATTTCTAAGCTCCTTTTTTGGCGCGCATCACATTCATGCGAATGGCAACTTCATCGGTTTTTTGGTTTTCACGACGCTTGTTTTCTGTTTTTTGCCGCTCTAAAAACCGTTCTTTTAGTTTCTCTACCGTTTTGCGCTCTTTCATGGCTTCACTTAATTCCTGCCTGTTTTTTTCTACTTTTTCTTCCAGTTTAAAAACTTCCTGCGTTTGCTCCACGATCTTCCCGTTCAAACTTTCCAAATAATCTTTTTGTATTTTCAGTTGCTGTAAATCCAGTGTTTTTCGCCTATTTAGTTCCCGGGCCGCCGATTCGAGTGTGTCTTCCTTATTCCGTTTCAGGCGTTCCAAACGGGCATCTGCTTCTATCTTTTCCGCCTGTGCCTTGCCCAACTTAATGGCCTGTAAATCTTCCAAATGCTTGCGGAATTCCAAAACCTTTTGTAAGGGAAAAGCACCTGATCTGGAACTCATCATCTACCTTTCAAACCAGTTGTTTTAATGCTTCTAAGGTCTCTTCAAATGTGGATTTTTCTTCCACTTGCTGCCGTAAAAAGGCGTTGATGGCTTCCATTTTTTCGATGGCTTCGTCAATACGCGCATTACTGCCTTTTTTGTAAGCACCGATATTTATCAGATCTTCCGATTCCCGATACACCGCCATCAATTCCAATATCTTCGTAATAATTTCCCGTTGCTCTTTCGAAATCACTTCATTGCGCACACGACTCACACTGGCCAACACATCAATAGCCGGATAGTGCCCCTTATTGGCAAAATCGCGTGAAAGCACGATGTGCCCGTCCAAAATCGAGCGTGCGGCATCGCTTACCGGCTCGTCCATATCGCCACCCTCAACTAAAACCGTGTACAACCCCGTAATGCTGCCGTTCTCCGAATTACCGGCCCTTTCCAGCAAACGCGGCATCAGGGCAAATACCGACGGCGTGTATCCTTTGGTGGTGGGCGGTTCGCCGATAGCCAGGCCGATCTCCCGCTGTGCCATGGCTACACGTGTTAAAGAGTCCATCATTAAAAGCACATCCATCCCCAAATCGCGAAAATACTCGGCAATAGTCGTAGCGATTAACGCACCCTTAATGCGCACCGTTGCCGCCTGATCCGAAGTAGCGACAATAACTACCGAACGTTTGAGCCCTTCGGGGCCCAAATCCCGTTCGATAAATTCGCGCACTTCACGGCCACGCTCTCCAATCAGAGCAATCACATTAACCTGCGCATCCGTGTAGCGGGAAATCATACCCATCAGCACGCTTTTACCCACACCGCTTCCGGCAAAAATTCCCACACGTTGTCCCTTGCCAAATGTCACTAACCCGTCAATGGCTCGAATGCCCGTTGTTAATGGTTCGCTAATGCGTTTCCGCACCAAAGGATTTGGCGGATAGTTGAATACCCCGCGGAATTCTTTAGATAAAATTGGGCCTTTCCCGTCCATGGGATTGCCAAGTCCGTCCAGAACACGACCCAAAAGTTGCTCCCCTACCGGAACACGTAAAGGAATGGTCAACCGTTTAACCCGGCTTCCCGGGGCCACGCCGATGGTTTCGCCTAACGGCATAAGCAATAATTTACCGTCCTTAAAACCCACAATTTCCGCCTTAATCAACCGATTGTCCGGCGTGTGAATTTCGCAAACATCACCGACACTTCCCGTACGTCCCGTCGTTTCGATTACCACACCCGTAATTTGGCGTACTTTGCCGTCTACCGCGTATGGATTTAATTGAGGAACCCGACGAATGTAAGCCTTAAATCGTTCTTCCAGGGTTTGCATCACTCGCCGTCTCCCTGAGAAAGTTTATTGCCTAATTCTTCTAATTGTGCCTTAAAGCGCCCGTCCAAATAAAATTCTTCCGATGATACGAAAGCTTCTCCTTTATGCAAATGCCTGCCTTCCAGCACAGTCAATTCCATTTCCCGCGGTACATCAAGCGCCTCACGGATGTCCGCACTTTTAAGATAGGGCAAATGTGAAGGATGTACTTCCACCGCTACCTTCTTTTCCTGCAAAACTTCCCGTAACATGGTGCGTAACCGTTTTAATAATATTTCATCGTGATCGGATCGTATGGAGAGTTCCGTCTCCAAAATTTGTTCGGCCATCGTTTTGGCCAATTCGAGCAAGGGTTGTTCGATGCGTTCCAACGATTCTCGATAGGCCTTTTCCATGCGTTCCATTTCACGCCGTGCCTGTTCAATGCGTTTATTCGCTTCGTTTAGAGTGTTTTCCTTGCCCTCTTCGTAACCGGCTTTAAACGATTCTTCCCGCGCCCGTTGCAATTCCAATTCCAAAATTTTGATACGATCTTTCAGAATTTTTACCTTTTGCGCCTCGACCAATGCCTCGTGCGCCATGTTCTCCGAAACCGTAGCGTTCTCGTTCGAATGAGGCACCTGTTTTTGTACATTCAAAATTTGCGATTCGATTTTACGGATGCGCTTCGGTACTTTAATAACAAATTGCTGCATTATTGACCCTATTCGACAAGTTGTTCATCTTCACTGCGTACCAGCATAATTTCACCCTGTTCTTCCAAACGGCGGGCAATCTCCAGAATTTCCTTCTGGGCCTGTTCCACGTCTTTAATACGTACGGGCCCTAAGTAATCCAATTCTTCCTTGAGCATGTTGGAAGCACGCTCGGACATATTCTGGTAAATCTTCTCTTTTAATTCATTGCTCGTGGCTTTTAGCGCCAGGGCCAGCGTTTTGGAATCCACTTCTTTCAAAATGCGCTGAATGGCATTAGGCGGCAAATGAACCAAATCTTCGAACATGAACATCAATTCGGTAATCTCGTCCACCAGAGCCGGATCGCGATCACGTAAATGGGTAAGAATATTTTTCTCGGCCGTCCGGTTAACGGAATTGAGAATTTCGGCCACGGTTTCCACTCCGCCGGTTTTGCTTAAATTACCGCCGAATACCGTACCCAACTGATCACGTAAAACCTTTTCGATATCTTCGATTAACTCCGGCGAGGTGCGTTCCATGGTAGCAATGCGGTAGGCGATTTCGTATTGATAATCTTCCGGTAATTCGGAGATAATGGCCGCCGCCTGTTTTGGTTTAAGATTGGCTAAAATCAACGCGGCCGTTTGCGGATGCTCGTTTTGCAAAAAATTCAGCAATTGCTTGTCATCAACGGTTTGTAAAAGATAAAAAGCGCTCACTTCCGTAGCCGCTTCTACTTTTTTGATTACATCTTCCGCTTTCTTTTTTCCCCAGGCTTTTTCCAGCAATTCTCTGGTATATTCCACACCGCCCTGAATAATAAACTTATTGGCCATCATCATCTCGTAAAATTCTTCAATCACCACATTCAGCATATCCGCCGGAATATTTTGCAATTTGGCGATTTCAATGGAAATTTCCTCGATTTCCGATTCTTTCAAATTCTTAAGCAAGATGGAGGCTTTTTCCACCCCAAGGGCCACCATTAACAGCGCCACTTTTTGAATGGGCTTAATCGACGTGAAGGCCGCTTTATGCTCTACCATGCTTTTTTGCTCCTTTTCTTACAAACATCGTGCTATCCGTGCTTCAATTGGCACCCGAATGAAACGTTTGTCTTGTGTCTTAAGCCTGCGTTAACCAGGTACGAATCAAGCGTGCCGCATCTTCGGGACGTTCTTCGGTAAATTTGATCACTTCCTGCATCATCTTATCACTGGCTTTTAAACGCGCGCGTGCCTCGGGACTCAACTTTTTCATGTAAACGTCCGGCGGTAACGATTCCAGATCTTCTTGTGAAAATTCCAGATTCACCGTTTCCGTTCCTGCCTGGGCTTGCGGTAAGGCTCCGCTCGTTTGCGGTTGCGCGATTTTACCCTGTGGTTCACCGCTTCCGGCTTCCAGTTCATTTACCGGAGCCACCGGTACATTCAATTCTTTTAAGCTGGTCTTTAGTAAATTCCGTAAAATTCGGTAGCCCAGAAATAATCCGATTGCGATTAACAAATAACTAATCAATTGTTGCCAAAAATCGACACCCAGCCGGTCTATCATCGTGGGCTTTTCGGCCGGAGGAGGCGTATTTACCAACTTAATGTTTTGCACATCAACCACATCACCGCGGTCCTCATTATAGCCAACGGCACTTTTTACCAGGGAAGCAATTTGACTCAATTCTTCTTCGCTACGCGGCTGATACACCATCTTCACCTTGCCGTCGGCTCCTTTTTGCGGTACATATTTCCCGTTCACCAAAACCGCCACGGTAAGACGTTTAATATTGCCGGAATTGGAGACATAATGCTCTACGGTTTTACTCAACTCAAAATTGGAAGTGACCTTTTTGATTACGTAATTGGACGAATCATCGGTATTTTGCGAAGATTCGGTGTATTGCTCCTGACTGAGTACCGCCTTATTGTCCGGATCATATTCCTCTTTGGTACGTTCGATCTGATCAAAATCCAGATCGGCCGTCACCTTAACCACGGCATTGTCTTTACCCACCACACCGCCAACAATGGCCTGCACCTTCTTTTGCAATTCCTTTTCCACCGCTCTTTGCATCTCATATTGACTGCTCACGTTGCTCAAAAGATTATTGTCTTCTTTTCCTTCCAACAGTACATCCCCGCGCGAATCCATGACAACCACATCTTTCGGTTCAATGCCGTCCACACTGTTGGCCACCAGAGCGGCAATTCCTTTTAATTGATTGGGCGTCAATTCCGCACCAGGTTTCAAATT
Source organism: uncultured Caldithrix sp. (assembly GCA_964532875.1). Classification (GTDB taxonomy): domain Bacteria; phylum Calditrichota; class Calditrichia; order Calditrichales; family Calditrichaceae; genus Caldithrix. The sequence goes on from CAZHIZ010000058.1 coordinate 14,572, forward strand.
CAAAACAACCGAGGCGCTTCCTTCTTTTTTCTTTTCGAACAAGTGGTCTTCGGGAATCACCAAATGCACGCGAGAGCTTTGCACTTCCTGAAATTGATTGATGGTGCGCATCAACTCCCCTTCCAGCGCCCGCTTCATATTCAGGTGCTGCATGAAGGTCGTCATGCCCATCTTGTTATTTTCGAACAATTCGTATCCTTTGATGTTGTCTTTCAGATAACCGGCCTGCGCATATTTTAAACGTAATTCGGCAACCCGTGCTTTCGGTACGTAAATACTTTTCCCACCGTCTTCAATTTTAAAGGGAATTTTGGAATCGCGCAGATCATTGACAATGGCTCCGGCCGTACTGGCATTTAAATTGGCGAACAACAAATCGTATTCCGTTCGGTTGGCCCATAAAATCATGACGATTAAAGCAGAAATAAATAACAAAGCAACCGAAACCATCACCATTTTTTGTTTAAGTGTGTAATTTTGAAATATTTCCCAAAGTTTAGCGGCTACTTGGCTCATCCGGAACCCCTTTCACAATGCCCATTGTTTGTTTAGTACGCGCTTTTACGCGATATTAAACCTGCATCCGTTCCAATTGTTGATACGATTCCAATAATTTGTTGCGAATTTCCACCATTAGCTGAAAACTCAATTTGGCCTCCTCCAACATAGCCATGGCCTGATGCAAATTTTGCGATTTACCTTGAATAATATCCGTGGCTTGCTGAGCCGCCGACTTCTGCGAATCGTTCACAGCCTTAATGAATTCGCTGATCGTATCGCCGAAATCTTTGGTTTCGCCGGTTTGCTTTTCTTTGGCCCTGGCAGCGGAAGATGTCCCGCTCCCCTGCAACCGTTGAATATTGACGTTGGGTAATTGACTGATCTTAGACATGCTTGTTCCCCTTTACCCTTTTAAATCCAGTAACATTCCGGGTTGAACCTGGTGTACCTTGGTGTGCCCGTAAAAGCTAAAATAACTGTCCTCTTGGAACAGCATTTTAAGGGCATCTTTCTCATCTGCCGAAAGGATATCGGCAGGTTTGGGAAAATCGCGGTTTTGTTTGTGATTGATTTTTCCAAGCCCGTTCAACCTGGTCTTTTGCTTAACCGGGGTCGTTTTGTTTATTTTTTTTATGCTCGGGCTGATTTTTTGGTAACTTTGCTCGGCACTCTTAACGGGCCATGATTTTGCGGAAATTCTCATGATTGCACCTAAATATTTAATGCATGTTTAGCCATTTTCTTTGCGGCATCCAAAACCGTTACATTTGCTTCGTACGTGCGCGAAGTGGAAACCAAATCGACCATTTCTTCCACCACGTTAACATTCGGCATGTGCACGTAACCGTTGGCGTCCGCCCTCGGATGCCCGGGGTTGTAAACCAACTTTTCGCCTTTTACTTCTTCAATTTTCACAGGAGCCGGTTCTCCGGGTTTCAATTTGAGCGGACCGTCCGTATCCAGCATGGAGTTCAAATGTCCCGGCTCCGCTTTGCGCATCTTCAATTCCATGGTATCGTAAAAATTGGCATGCCGCCCGAATTTAGGTTTTTCCGGGACGACAACTTTGCGGTGGTAGATATGTCCGGCGGCATCGGGTGCCCGATCGGCATTGGCAATATTCTCCGAAATAACATCCATTTTCTTCACTTCATTATTTAAGCCGGACATGGTCCAATGCATGGCAGAAAACAAACCGCTGATCTTCATGCCTTACCCCTTTACCTTTCTTGACCCGTAATGCTGGTTGCCAGCATTCGATAATTGATATTTAATACCCTTGAAGCAAACTCAAACCGAATTTGATTTTCGGCCAGAGAAGCCATTTCGCGGGTAATATCGACCTGCGTATCTTTGCTCTTTTCATCCGCTTTACTCTCTACCGGCTTGGGATTACCGATATGTCGCGGATTATCTACTTTTAAGCGCGCCTGCATGTTGGTCTTTAATACCTGCGAAAAATCGGTATTGGCCCGTTTATAGTTCGGATTGTCCGCATTGGCGATGTTTTTGGCAATGGCTTCGTGCTGGGCCGTGTAAACATCCAATGATTTCTTTAACAATCCCAACGTATTCGTCTGGAAAATTTTCATTTTTTCACCTCCGGCTTTCATTAATACAAGCAACGTGCCAATTGGTTAAAAAAATGTCGACAAGGACGTTTTACCGTTTTAAATCCGTAGTTATCGTTTGTTTTTTAACGATTTAAAATTTCAGGTATTTTAACTCTTAATTTCATTTACTTTCATTCCCGTCCAGCCCTACGGAAAATATTTCCCTTCGGCCTAAAAAACTTTCCCCATTGCTTTTGTGCCCAAAGCGAAGCCGAACATTTCGTTTTCGGTAGAAAATTTTTCCGATCGTTTGACCTACGAACCGGTTCTCTTGACTTAAAATTTGCCTCGGAATTTCACGGCAATTAAATTTGTTACAATTTTCATTTAATCGGGGCGGACAAAAAAGAGCCGCGTGATCCAAACGGTGCCCGAGCACCCTTTAATTAATTGATTTCACAACGTTTATTACAACCAAAGGAAGGGTAAGAAGATGCGTTATGTCTTGATTTTTGCTCTGCTTTTTTCATTAACTTACACGGCTGCGGCTGCGGAAACCGCCATCGATTCGCTACCGACATTTAATTCCGCCGACTCCATCATCGTGATCGGCAGCCGCTTTTCCACTTCACTTAAAAATCTTTCTTACGGATACCAAATTCTTTCCGCACGGGAAATTGACCGCTTAAGTACCTATTCCGTATTACAGGCGGTGGACTACACGTTTCCCACGGCTTTCGTTCTACAAAATAAAGTTTTGGGTTACGGTATCGGAACGGTGGGTGCCGGTCTGGTCAATCTTAGGGGCCTGGGCGGCAAACCGAATACCGATGTGCTCGTTTTGGTCAACGGTCACCCCGATTTCATGGGAATTTTCGGACATCCCTTACCTGATGTTTACGGTACGGAAAATATTCGCCGTTTGGAAGTTTTGGCAGGACCGGCTTCCACGGTTTTCGGAGATCATGCTATGGGCGGTGTAATCAATTTGATTACCGAGCCCGATTACAGCAAGCGATTCCACTTCCGGGCCCAGGGCGGTTCGTACGGCATGTTCTCCTATGGTCTTACCCTGGCCCAAAAATTCAAAAAGAGCAAAGCCTTTTTTTCTGTTAGTCGCCAAAAGGCCGACGGCCACATCGCGCAAAGTTCTTTCGAATCTTGGCACATTCAGGCCGGTTGGAGTTACCGTCTCAACCATATCTGGCAGTTACAGGCTCAGGCACGCTACGTTCCCTTTAAATTCGACGATCCTGCCCGTGATAAGGACCTGTTGGGAATTGGTACCTATGCCGACCTGCGCAGAGGTATGGCTCAAATTGCCTTGTACAACAAAAGCAAAAACCTGCAAGGTTCTGTTCAACTGTATGCCAACCGCGGACACCACGAATTCTACGACGGATTTATCTCCGATGACTTTGGCTACGGTGTTTCCGTTTACCAATTTCGGCAATGGAATTCACGCTGGTCCATAGCCGGTGGATTGGATGCTCTCTATTACGGTGGCAAGGCACACAATAATTTTGCCAAACTGCCCAACGGCCAACCCATCGTCAATCCCCAGGCCCGCCATTTAAGTTCTTTAGGGGTTTATGCTCTAACTTTTTACAGCCCGTTACCACAAATTAACATAAAAGCCGGATTGCGCTACGAATACAACAGCTTACCGCTTTCTCAAATTGCCCCTCTTCTGGGATTTACTTACACGTTTGCAACACACTGGCATTTGTATGCCAATTACCAGACAGGATTCCGCATGCCCACAATTATGGAATTGTACCTGTTCCCCTCGGCCAACTCGAAACTCAAATCGCAAAAAACAAACGGAATCGAATCGGGATTGCGTTTTCAACCCTCGCCTTTTACAAGCATTCAATTCAGTGCTTTCAGAAACAAGGCATCACAATTAATTCAGTCCTTGCCTAACTCCACGCCGCCCCCTCCTTTTAAATTTATTAACGGGCCGCAAAGTACGCCGTGGGGTGTGGAATTTTCCCTGAATCAACGCTTGTTACCGGGCATTCATGTTTTAGCGGCCTACGGTTACCTGCATCCCGATAAACTAACCGCTTACAATCCGCAGGAGCAATTCAAATACGCTCTGTTTGTAGAAAAGACCCATTACTATTGCACCGTGTACGGTAAATATGTGCGCAAACTTTATGCCGGTAACAATGAACAAATGCCCTTACCGGATTATCACTTACTCAATGCACAAATCGGATTACGCGCCGGTGCCATTGATCTGTTTATCAATCTGTTGAATATTTTAAATCGTACCTATTATTCCAGACCGGGCTATCCGGCACCTAAATTTCAGGCACGAATGGGAATACGTTTCGATATCCCATAGCAGACGAACCTACCAATGCGGGAACGGTTTATCGCCTTTCGGACGAGCGTAGTGTGAAGAAAACAATTGTAAAGGGAAGAAATTTTCATGGCCCTGGCAGAAATTCGGCAATTTTTTGACGGATTCGCTCCCCTATGGGACGAACATTTCGGAACGGAACGACGACAGCGCCTGTTTCGTATTTTTGCACATTATCTGGCATTTCTGCCGGGCCCCATTTTAGATTTGGGATGCGGAACGGGCATTTTACTTGATGTGTTTGAACGTGAATTGCAAAGCAACCCCAAACAGGTCATTG
>CAZHIZ010000059.1:0-3403 GCA_964532875.1 uncultured Caldithrix sp.
GCATTATTTTGAAACGGTAGGTAATTGTTTTCTCGCAGATTCACGCAGGTCCGCCGAACCATTTTCCATTCAACGATTCAACCGTTCAACCAACTCCGTCAAAGGCCGGATTTGCAATCCGTCGGTGGCCGAATCTTCGATCCGTCAAAAGCCGGATCTACAATCAGACCTTCGATGAATCAGTTCCCATTTAACCAATCAACTATTTTCTATTCAACCTTTCGACATTACTAATCAAGAATCCTGTTTCTTTTCTTCTCTGTAGGTCTCTTCCGGGCAAAGGAAAACTTTAACGCTATGCGCTTACAGTAATTGCCCTACTGTTTCGCTCAACGTTCTTAACAGCAAAGGCTCCTCATCCGGCGCAACCGTACGCAAGTCGATGCAAACCGCATCGTCCTCGATGTAGGTGACTACCGGAACGGTTGCCAGACGCATGGCACGGCTTACTTTTTGCGGCTTGATTCCCGGAATGCGTATCTCGAGAATTGCAGAAGGTAGTTTTAATAACGGATACGCTCCGCTGCCCACTTTACCCCAGGCTTCTTTTACGACCGTCACTTTTTTTAGAGCGACCGGTAATTGTTCGTAAAAACGCTCACACCGCTCTTTTAGCGTGCGCGCTTCGGCCAATAAAGCGCGATGGGCTTCCAGACGCCGCGAGACATCGTTGTACAAATATTGCGTTAAAATGAGCTGGATGGCTTTAATCATCAATTTGTCCAGACGAAGGGCACGCAGCAAATGATTTTTCTCGCATCGTTGAACATAGTCCCGCTTTCCGACAATAATCCCGGCCTGCGGCCCGCCTAATAATTTATCACCGGAAAACGAGACCAAATCGACCCCGGCTTTTAAAATAGACGTAATCTCTGGCTCTTCCCCGCCAAACAAACGGGCGGTTTCCACCGTAGAACCGCTGCCCAGGTCGTAGATAACCGGCACACCACGCGCATGGGCAATTTCCACAATATCCTGTAAATTGGGTTTGTGGGTAAAACCTTCCACGGAAAAATTGCTGGAATGACAAATTAAAATCGCACCAGTATTTTCATTGATGGCCTCTTCGTAATCGCGTAAATGGGTTTTGTTGGTCGTACCGATTTCCCGTAGAATGCAGCCGCTCGCTTTCATTACCTCCGGCAAGCGGAATGAACCGCCGATTTCGATCATTTCGCCCCGCGAAAGAATGACTTCCTTCCCGGCCCCCAGAGTGTTTAACATCAGCATCACGGCTGCCGCATTGTTATTCACGGCAAATCCGTCTTCGGCCCCGGTTATCAATTGCAAAAGCGTTCTCAAATGATCGTTGCGTTGCCCGCGTTTTCCGCTTTTCAAATCGAATTCCAGATTTCCGTAACGACTCACTTCCTGAAGCTGCGCAATCAGCCGGGGATCAATAGGGGCACGCCCCAGCCCCGTATGCAAAACAACGCCCGTGGCATTAATCACTTTGTGCAAACTGCCCTTTTCCAGAGCAACAAGTTCGCGTTCCAAATGCTGCAACACAAAGTCGTGAATCCGGGCCTTGCTCTCCGGCAGTGCGGACGGATCGTTGCGATAGGTTTCTAACGTGCGGGTAACAAGGCGCTTCAGAACTTCCTGTTTAATAGTGGGATGTGACTGAGCCAGGGCGGATAGCAACAGGTGGGTAGCCGGTAAATTTTTCAACCGATCGTTTTTGCTTACCATAATTTATTTTCCCGATTGTCGTTTTTTTACATTCCTTTGCACAATGCACAAAACGGCGGGAACCTTAGGTCAACCCGCCGTAGTTAAAGCAAATAATTTCGCCATACGTTTATTTTACGATTTTTCTTTGCTGTTTTCTTTGCGTGTCTTCAAAATCAGGCGCACTTTCTGAATGCGCTTTTTGGTGGCTTTTTCGATGACAAATTCGTAGCCGTTAAACGATATTTTTTGCTTGGGCTTGGGTACCGATCCGAATTGACCTAATAAAAAGCCGGCCAGGGTATCCACCCCTTCTTCCGTAGGCAAATCCAGATTCAATTCCTCATTGATCTCGTCAATGGGCATACTACCGTCTACAATAAAGGTAAACTCGTTTACTTTTTCGATAAGCGGGGTCTCTTTGTCGTATTCGTCTTGAATTTCGCCGACGATTTCCTCGATCACATCCTCCAGCGTTACCAGGCCCGCAGTGCCACCGTACTCATCCACTACAATGGCCATGTGAATACGTTGGGCCTGAAATTCGCGGAGTAACTCATTGATCTTTTTCTGTTCGGGAACGTAGTAAGCGGGGCGTACCAGTTTTTCCAGGTTGAAATCGGCAGCAGAGCGTTTTCGAATAAAGGGCAACAGGTCTTTAATGTACAGGATGCCCACGATATTATCCACCGTTTCATCGTACACCGGAATGCGCGAATGCATTTTTTCTTTAACCACTTTCAGCACCGTATTTAAAGAAGCCTCCTTTTCCAGACAGACCATATCCGTACGGGGTACCATTATTTCGCGCGCCACCGTGCCGTGCAGTTCGAAAATGCCGTGGATCATCTCCTTTTCTTCTTTTAGCAAGGCGCCCTTTTCTTCACCCACATCGACTAAGGTACGTAATTCGGTTTCGGTCAAGGTGAATTTGTTCGCTTTCTTACCCGTGGCCGAGGTTAACAATTGGGTGAATAAATCCAACACATAGGATAAAGGATAGAACAGATAATGGAAAAAGGTTAAAGGCAAAGCGAATTGCCGACTTAATTTTTGGGCGTTTTTGACGGCCGTAATTTTCGGCAAAATTTCACTAAAAAACAAAATGACAAACGAAACCACCACCACATTCAATAGCAATGTAAGTGTTTCGTTAAGCTGATATTCCACGATCCATTTGGTTGTAATAACCGTGGCAATGGAGGCAACGGCCACATTCACCAGAGTATTGCCGATAATAATGCCAATTAAAAGTCTGCGCGGCTCTTTTAATAACGTAGCCACCTGTCGAGCCACCACACTTTTACTACGCGCATATTTTTCCACCGTGGATTTCGGCAATGAGAAATAGGCCGTCTCGGAAGCAGAAAAAAAAGCGGAAAATAGTAAAAGAATGATGAAACTCACCACATAAACAAATGATGAGGGGTCCAAATCAGAAAACAACCTCCGCGTTAATCCAACATAAAAATTCTTTAATAAACATCATACCTCATCCGTACGCTCTTTTTTTAAAGATCAAGGGGATTTTAACCTCCCCTTTTCATATCTGTTGCCTGCCGATCCGTTTTCGGCAGCCATCGTATTTTTGTAAGCGCAATTTAAAAAAAATCAGCTTAATCGCAAAATTTGTTCGTGATTCCTTTTCAGCGAATTCGGACAACTTCCGGTGTAAAAAGCTATGCTTGTTTGTGGAACTCGTTACCCGACCCGAGTTTATCGTTAATCGTTA
>CAZHIZ010000059.1:3503-12505 GCA_964532875.1 uncultured Caldithrix sp.
AGCTATGCTTGTTTGTGGAACTCGTTACCCGACCCGAGTTTATCGTTAATCGTTAATCGTTATTCGTTATTTGTTATTCGTGTAATCCTAATTCTTCGTTCTCCATTGCAGTCTTTTGTTTTTTTACACTCTTTCGCCATCGACGCTTTGCGTCTCGGGCCTCCCGCTCCTCACACTGCGCAAAGCGCGGGGTTAAAGCGGGGACTCACGCCGCTTCCGCTGATCTATCAATTGCCGGCAATCGGATAACTCTTTACTTTTGACTTTAACGAAAAATGAGATTAAAATTCGGCGGCTGCCGACCTATTCAACCTTTCCCATTTAACCGGTCACCTAATCGTCCCCAGCCGTCATTTGAGTCGTTCCCGGAATTGTTGCACAAGTCGGTCTTCGTGCTCTTTCATTTCGCGTCGGGCTTCTTCCTGCAAATCGTCAAAACCTTTTAAATGCAGTAGTCCGTGGGCAATTAAACGTAACACCTCTTCTTCCGCACTTACGGCAAATTCGGCGGCCTGCCGAACGGCCTGATCGATGCTGATGTAAATTTCCCCTTCGATTTTGTCTTCATCACCAAGGTTGAAGGTAATTACATCCGTTTCCGATGGATCGTTCAAATAGCGCTCGTGCATCTCCTTTAGGGTGGAATCGTTCGTAAAGATGACATTTAACGTTTCCGGATTCAGTTGTACGGCCTTAATAAGGTCTTCGGTTAAAGCCGTCCACTGCTCTTCATTCCCTTTTAACCGGTCGGGAAAATTAAAGATTTTTATTGCCATTTTTTTCTTTATCCGTGTTTTTCTCTCTGGGAACTTTGGCCGTTTTGGCCTGACGTTTCTTTTCTTTTTCCTGATCGGGATATTCGATACGATGCTGGAATACGCCCTGCAGGATATTCAGGAAAGCATCGATGATTTTTTTGATGTCTTGCAAGGTCAGTTCCGATTCGTCCAGCTGCCCTTCCTGAATTTTATTTTGCACCAAATTTTCCACAAAAGCCCGCAGCTTACTGGGCGAGGGATTTTCAAGCGTACGGGTGGCTGCTTCCACCGTATCGGCCAGCATGACGATAGCCGTTTCTTTGGACTGCGGCTTGGGGCCGGGATAGCGGAAATCGCTTTCGTTTACTTCGTTTTTACCGTACATCTTAATGGCTTTATCGTAAAAATACTTCATTAAACTGGTGCCGTGATGCTCGGGAATAAAATCGCGAATGCGCTTGGGAATGCCGTATTTTTTGGCCAGCTCGATGCCGTTTTTCACGTGCGAGGCCAAAATAAGAGCGCTCATATTCGGTGCCAACTGATTATGCCGGTTCTCGGCATCCATTTGGTTTTCGACAAAATACTGGGGCTTTTCCATTTTGCCCACATCGTGGTAGTAGCTTCCCACACGGGCCAATAATGAATTCGCGCCGATTTCCTTAGCCGCCGCTTCGGCCAGGTTGCCCACTACCATGCTGTGATGAAACGTGCCTGGCGCTTCCAAAGATAATTTCTTCAACAAGGGATGATTCAGATCGGACAATTCCAGCAGGGTTACGTCCGTGGTTACATCAAAGGTCTTCTCAAACAATCCCACAATCATGAATGTGAAAAACGAGGAGAAAATAGCATTGGGCAGCAGATAAATTCCGAAAGTACGCACCATTTCCGCAAAAGGGGTGTAACGAAACAGAGAGACAGCCAAAATGGTCCACAAATAGGCTCCTGAAATAAACAGAACGGCTTTAAACACCTGATTCCGGTTGCGGATCTGGTAAACGGAATAAATGGCTACCATTCCGCTGACCACGGAAAACAGAACAATGTCGTAGCCGCCGCCCTGAATGCCGCCTAAAATCAAAGCCAAAATCACGGTTCCCACGAAGGCCATACCCGTGTCGATCAAAATAGCCAGCAACATGGAGGCCAGGGTGGTGGGAATTAAGTAAATGCTCCATTCCAGCGTTTCCGTTATTAAAGCCGCCAATACCAATTCCAGAATAAAAATAACCGTAATCATGAGCAACATGCGGTTGTTATCGTAAATTTTGCGGCGGAAGGAATGCAGGTAGAGAGAAAAAATAGCCAGAATGGCGGCCAGAAGCATGTAGCGTCCCAAAGCGGAAAGGAAGCTGTGCCATATTCCCTGCCGACGACTGCGTTCGGCCAGAGCCACTTCCAGCGAGTACAATTTTTGATAGGTGGCCTGATCGATCCGGATGTTTTTGTCCACGATCAATTCGTTTTCGTAAACCATGTCCTTGGTTCGCGAAATATTGGCCAGTGCCTTGCGCAGCGTTTCATCGGTAAATGTCTTGTCGTAAACCAGATTGGGATCGATGGGACGCACGAAAAAATATTCCAGAACCAGGGTTTGGTTCACCGTAAAATGTTTGAGAAATTCATTTTCCAAAATCTTGCTGAATTTTTCTTTATCGTAACGCTCGGCCGCTTTCAGCGGTTCTTCCACACCGCCTTTGAGCACCACCACCTTGGGACGGGTTAAGCGTGCCAGAGGAACGTTTAAGATGCCCTTCCGTACGTACTTTTCGGCTAACGTTAAAACCTGTTGGATGGCGGCAATATTTTTCTTGTCTTTTAGAATATCGAAGGTGATGCTTAAATTACTGGGGGTAATATTGATATTAAAAACCAGGCCCAATTCGTCGCTGGCATTTTTCAAAAATTCTTCTTTGTCTTTGGCTTTTTGGAATTGGTGTAATTTTTTTGTTAAATAAGGTAATAAATTGTTCAGTAAATTCAAATCCTTAACCGTCAGCGAATCATTAAACACAAAATAATACGGAACCTGACGCCGAACGGAATCCTGCTCGGCTTTTAGTTCCTTTTCCGTTTTGAGTACAAAAAAATTAAACGGAGCCACCACTTTGCGGCTGGAAATAGTGCCCACCTTCATGTCGGTGTATTTAAAAGAATGACGGCTGGTAAACAGTAAAGGTGTGGTCAAAAGAATGACCAAAAACAGCAAAACCTTAACCAGCACATCCTGAAGGCTGCGTTGACCGATTTTTTTTTCGTTTAATTTTTCAATGAATTTGGATTTGGGGTCCATGATATTTACCCGCTTTTAATAATTATTTCGACGCACCTCTTTGAACAACCGCCAGGATCGGAATTTTATTGTGCGAATGTAACGGCTGACCAATCGTTCCGCGGACTACGGCAAGCATCCTTTTGTTTACAGTTTGTCCAGCATATCGCGCATTTGCCGATAGATAACCAGACGCTGCACTTCGGACGTGCCTTCTCCGATTTCCAGCAATTTGGCATCGCGCCACATGCGTTCCACCTCGGTTTCTTTTACGTAGCCCATGCCCCCGTGAATCTGAATGGCCTGATTGGCGATTTCCGTGGCTGCTTCCGTAGCAAACAATTTGGCCATGCCGGCTTCTTTTTTGTAGGGTTTACCGTTTTGTTTGAGCCAGGCCGCATTGTAAATCATTTGCTCCGCGGCGTAAATTTTGGTGGCCATATCGGCCAGCTTGAATTGTATCGCTTGAAAATCGCCGATTTTACGTCCGAATTGTTTGCGTTCCTGAGCGTACTGCATGGCCCGTTTAAAGGCCTCTTTGGCAATCCCCAGAGCCTGAGCCGCAATGCCTACCCGTCCGCCGTCCAATGTCTCTAAAAACTGTGCGTAACCGCGATTGTATTCCCCCAAAAGATTTTCTTCCGGTACGAAACAATCCGTAAAGTGCAGCATGGATGTGGGCGAACCGCGCATTCCGCATTTTTTCTCTTTTTTACCGATTTCGAATCCGGGCATGCCCCGTTCCACGATAAAATTGGAAATGCCGTGTGTGCCCTTTTCCGGCTCGGTAACCGCCGCTACGACAAAAATATCGGCCACGGCTGCATTGGTGATCCACATTTTCGATCCGTTAAGGACAAAGCCGTTGCCTTTTTTGACGGCACGGGTTTGAATGTGCGCGGCATCGCTTCCCGCATTGGGCTCGGACAGGCAAAATGAACCCAATTTTTCACCTTTGGCCATAGGGGTTAAATACTTTTCTTTTTGGGCCTCGGTTCCGTAATGATCGATGGGGGTGGCCGCTAAGGAGACATGCGCCGAATAGGACAAAGCCGTGGAAGCACAGGCGCGAGCCAGCTCTTCCAATGTAATGGTGTAAGAAATGTAATCCATGCCGGCTCCACCGTATTTTTCGTCGAACGGTAACCCCAATAAATTGAGTTCGGCCATTTTCTTGAACGTTTCGTGGGGGAAACTTTCGTTTTCATCGATTTCTATGGCTTTGGGAGCAACTTCCTTACGAGCAAAATCGCGTACCATGTTGCGTACCATTTCGTGTTCTTCATTAAAAATAATCATCGTCTCTTCTCCTTTTTTTACTGTCACGCTTTGGCCGAGCGCATCATCCCATCAAAGGCGTTCAAAACGCCGGATGGCTTCTTGAGTTCCGAAAACCAAAAAAACGTCGTTGGTTTTGATTTTAGTCTGTGCATCGGGCTGCAAATAAAACGTACGTAATTTACCGTCTTTGTACTCACGCCGGCGAATCATGAGAACTTCCAAATTAAAGCGATTGCGAATGGCGGCCTCGCGCAGGGTTTTATCGACCAAACTCAAAGGAGCTTCCACCTCGTCAAAGTAATAATTATCCACCACATGCACGCGTTTTTGTTTGGTCATTTCGCGAATACTGCGTCCGCTTTCGCCGGCCATGTCCCGTAAAAATATCTGGTGATTGTAGGCATCGATCACAGCCCGCTGCGTGACCGTCCCGATAATCACTTCATCGCCGTTTGTGGCAACCACGGGCAACTCTTCCAATCCGGTTCGGCCGAACAGCTTCATGACTTTATCCAGAGAATCGTTTTCATTAACAATGGGAATTTCCGGATTGGCAATATCGGCGGCAATGAGTAAATGTTTTAAGGATTCAAAATCCATCATGGTCTGACGAATTTCGTGCATGGAAATGTAACCGACGATTTTATTTTTTTCGTTAACCACATAAATTTGCGTATGGTTCGAATTAACGATCACCGGCAAAACTTGATCGAACGGAGCGTAAGCCGAAACCAAATCGATGGTTCGATTGACAACACTACTCACTTTCAAAGATCGCAAAACATTCACTTCGCGACCACCGAAAATATTGATGCCGCGGCGCGCCAACTTTAAGGTGTAAATCGATTCTTTTTCCCAACGCAGAGCAATGATCGTAGAAATAATGGTGGTGATCATCAAGGGTAAAATAATCTTGTAATCATTGGTCATTTCAAAAATTATCAGAATAGCCGTGATGGGGCCGTGTGTAGCCGCACCGACCACACCGCCCATGGCCACCAGGGCATACGCTCCGGGGCCCGATGTCCAGGTTGGGAAAAACAAATTAACGGCATGACCGAAAAAGACACCCAGCATGGCTCCCATAAATAGTGAAGGGGCAAAAATACCACCCGAACCACCGGAGCCCAAACTAATGGAGGTCGCTAAAATTTTCATCAAAACCAGCAAACCGGCCAATTGCCAGAACATGTGGCCGTAAAGTGCCTGATCCATGGAATCGTACCCCACACCGTAAATGTAGGGGAAAACCAACCCCATGATGCCGATCAGTAACCCGCCGATAACGCCTTTAACGTATTCCGGAACCTGAAAGCGATCGAAAAAATCTTCCGAGAAATACAGGGAACGAATGAACAGCAAGGCGGTGATGCCGGCTAAAACACCCAGAACCACATAATTAATAACTTCGAGAGGCGAAACCAGCTGGTATTTGGGCACCAAAAAGGCCGGATAATCGCCCAAATAGTGGCGTGAAACAATGGTGGCCGAAACGGAAGAAATAACAATGGGACTAAATTGGGGTACGGCAAAATCGCCGAGAATAATTTCCACGGCAAACAAGGCACCGGCCACGGGAGCATTAAAGGCGGCCGCAATACCCGAAGCCGCTCCGCAAGCCACAAACACGCGCATGCGTTTGGGATTGACCCGAAAAAACTGGCCGACCGAAGAACCGACGGCCGATCCGATTTGAATGACCGGACCTTCGCGTCCCACCGAGCCGCCGGAAGCAATGTACAAAGCCGAAGCAAACAGCTTGGCCACCACCACGCGCGGTCGAATGACGCCGTTTTTTAAGGCAATGGCTTCCATGACCTCCGGCACCCCGTGTCCCTTGGCCTCTCTGGAGTAGAATTGAATGATCAGCCCGACCACCAAACCGCCAAAGGCCGGGATGAGAATTTTCCAATACCAGGCAATGGCGTGGATATTTTCGAGATTAAAGGAACCGCCCCAAAACAGATGCTGGAACCAGCGGATGGTCAATTGGATCAAAACGGCACCGTAACCGCCCATTAAACCAATGAGCACGGCCACAATCAACACAAAGCTGTGCTCGGTCAACTTCAAGCGGTTAAAGTACACCAAAAACTGCTTGTACAGTTTACGTAAAAATCGGGGATAGCGGAACGTTAGTTCTTTTTCTTGCATGGGGTCCGTTTATTCGATGGTATCTTCCCGGACAGAAGCAATGTGATTTTGCCGATCGACCAACACGACCTTTACTTTGAAATCGGCCAGTTCCTCTGCAGAGACATGGGCGTAGGTCAAAATAATGAGTAAATCGCCCGGTTGTCCCAGACGAGCGGCACCGCCGTTCAAACAAATTTCGCCGCTGCCGGGCTTTTGCCCCTTGATGGCGTAAGTCGTAAATCGGTCACCCGTGTTGATATTTACCACATCCACTTTTTCGTAGGGTAAAATATCGGCGGCCTGCATCAATTCCGGATCAATGGTTAAACTGCCTTCGTAATTCAAATTGGCTTCCGTAACGGTTGCACGATGTATTTTGGATTTAAATAAAATGCGTTCCATTTTGACCTTGATTAACTTATTTTTTGTTTCTTATTCGTCCAAACAACAGTAAAATTAACCCTGTTTATGCTCATTGGCTTTCGCCCATCAACTGAGTAGTATTTTATTAAGAATCATTAATTTATAAAATTCTAACAGATTAGGCAAACTCTAACGCTTAAAAAGAAAAACTATTTTCCTTCTCCCTTTGTATTTACACCATAAGGCCAAGAGCAGGCGCTTTCTTTTCTTCTTGTTCTCTTCTAAGCAGCCTCTGCCTTTTTCAGCAATAAGGTAGCAAGAACCGCCGTAACCGCTGCCACGACAAAGGTCATAATGCGCGCCGTAATGACTTTTTCCATACCGCTGCTAATCCAGATAATGGTAAACAGCATGCCCGTAATAATGGTGATCAAAACTGCCCTACCGTGAAAACGTTTCCAGAAAAGGGTCAATAAAATAACCACGGAAAAGGTACCGCCGATTCCCGCCCAGACATAGCCGACCAGGGTGTAAATCAATTTGGAAGGTGACAGAAAAGCCACAATCAATGCAATCACCGCTAAGGCGGCCGTTATTAGACGCGAACGTTTCAAGGCCTGCCGGGCGTTTAAAGAAGAATTTTTTAGCAAATTTTCCGAAAGCTCGGTGGATGAAAGAATGAGCAAAGAATCGGCTGTAGAAATCATAGCGGCGATGGCACCGGTGATTAAAATACCGGCAATGGCCGGTGGAAACAGTTCTAACATCACCTTGGGCATCACATATTCCGGGTCGGCTAACCCCTTGGGGCCGAACAGTCCCAGACCGATCCAGCCGATGGACAAGGCGCCGATGTAGGCGATAATCGTCCACAGAATACCGATGTTGCGTGCAATTTTAGCCTGCCGGACATCGCGGATGGCCATGAAGCGCATACTGAGCTGAGGCTGGCCGCCCAAATAACCAAAAAACCAGGAGAGACCGCCCATGACGGTTACACCCAAACCAAAGCCGCTGGCCGCTCCGACGAGGGAATGATACTGCGGGCCGGCCAGGCGCAAGGCCTGAGGAATGGTGTGCGCAAATACATCGGGTCGGCTGCTCAGCACCATCACCCCGACGACAGGCCCGATGATTAAGGTAGTAATCATAACGATGGCTTGCACCACGTCCGTGTACACCACGCTGCGAAATCCTCCGTAGATGGTGTAAGGCACAATTACCGCCGCCGTAATAAGCATCCCCCACTGGGGTTTTAAATGAAACATGGTGAACAGGGTTTTACCCCCGCCTAAAAATTGGGCACCGACATAAAAAAAGAAGAAAAAAACGATGGTCAGGCTGCTGACCATGCGAATAGGCTTTTCACTTTCACCGTGTTTTTTGGCAATGTATTCCGTAAATGTTTTTACATTGTAATGCTCCGCTTCATCACGTAATCGCCAGGCAATAGCCGCCCAGGCGGTAACAATACCCAACACGCAACCGATGGCTGTCCAAATTCCCAAAAGACCCGAAGCATAAGCAAATCCGGGCAAGCCTAACAAGGCCCAGGAGGATTCTCCGGTAGCCCGCTCGGAAAGAGCGGCGGCCCAGCCGGGTAAATCGCGACCGGCAATGGCATAGTCGGCATCGGTTTTGACCTTGCGTCCCTGATACAAGCCCCACAGCACCAACAGGGTTAAATACGACAGCATGACGAACAAAATTTGCGTTTGGTATTCCATGGTCTCCTCCTGAATTAAGAATTCGAAAAAGGTATCCGTTTTAAATTAAACAAATTACCGATTTTTGACAAGGAAAAGGTTTTAGATTTATTTGAAAAACGGTTCGGAAGGATCAGCATGAAACATTTTTTAGCCACTGATTTTTTTTGAAAACGAATCAGTCATTTTTCATTCGTGTATTGGTGGCTTTTCTGCGAAAATCAGCGGGATCAGCGTGAAAAACCCACCCCCGCCTCGTACTGCGAATATCACAGTGCGGGATGCCACTACAGCATCTTTCATTAGGGATTTGCGGGAGTCAGCGGCATTGATGGCTGTTCACGGACGACTAACCGGGAGCAAGATCCCATTTAACCATTCAACGATTTAACCAATCACCTCTTCCACCACTAAAGCACCATTAGACGATTCACCCATTTCCAATTCAACTCTCAATATGGATCGTCTACGACGATCTCATAA
>CAZHIZ010000059.1:12515-18209 GCA_964532875.1 uncultured Caldithrix sp.
CATTGATGGCTGTTCACGGACGACTAACCGCGAGCCAGATCCCATTTAACCATTTAACCATTCACCTATTCCGCCACCGATTTTTATCTCACTCTGATTTCGCAGATCCGTCAATAGCCGGACATGCTAACGCAGATTTTTTTCTAAAGAAATCATTCGTCTTCATTCGTGCATTGGTGGCCTTTAACAGGCAACAAGCCACGGCTCAGATCCTATTTAACCATTCAACGATTCAACCATTCACCTATTTAGCCACCGCTCCGGCAGAGGCCGGATAAATGGGCACTTATTTTTTTTGAATGAAATCCTTCGCTTTAATTCCCATACCCGTACTATTATTTTTTTTTGCTTTTTTGATATTTTTTTGTAACTTCTGACTGACTGGTCAGTTCTAATAAATAGTACCAATTAGTTTTGAAGGAGTTAAAGATGATCGGTGAGCTTACGCCTTTGCAACAAGAACGGCGCCAAAACATTTTACAGGCCGCCGCTAAATACTTCGCCCGCGTGCATTACCATGAAGCGGACATGGAAACCATTGCCAAAGAAGCCGGCGTGGGCAAAGGGACCTTGTACCGCTATTTTAAAAATAAGGATGATTTGTATCTCAACACAATTCGCTATTTGAGCGAAGAGGCATTCCAATATCTGCATCAGCAGGCTGCACATGCCACCAATTTTGATGAATACGTGCGCACCATTATCGAAACGGCCATCGATTACTTCATCGCACGGCCGGAAGCCTTTTCCATGGTGCTCATGTCCAGCTTGACACGTATTCAGAACATCGTCGATGTCATGGAAAAATCGACTCTGCCCTATTTGCAAAACTTTCGCCGGCGCATGGAACAGGCCGTAGCGGCCGGTGAAATTCGCGACTTAAATCCCGACATTGTTTACAAAGCCCTTTTTTCCATGATTATCGATGCCGTGCATACCTTAATCATACGTAAAAAAGGGTCGGCGCACGAATTTAAGCAAACGTTAAATGCCCTGATTCTGAACGGTTTATTAGTTAGAAAGAACCCTTAAAACCATAGGAGATCGCCATGAAAAAGCCGATGCTCAAATCAATAAATGTGTTATTAGCCTTGTTATTTTTTTCAACCGCCCTTTGGGCCCAATCCGTGCATTTGGAAGAAGCTCTGCAAACGGCTTTACGTAACAATGCACAGCTTAAACAAGCACGTGAAAAAATACGGCAGAAAAATTACGCAAGTCGGGCTGCCTGGGGAAATTTTTTGCCTTCGGTCACCCTGCAAGGGGGCTACACGCATTTGAACGATCCCCTGCAAATCGATCTCAATCCGATTCGGCAGGCCATGATTCAACTGCACACACGCGACCAGGTTGGTCTGGCCAACCTGCAAAGCTTAATCGTCAATCATCGCCCTTTGAGCGCATCCGAACTCATCTTGGCCCAACAGGCCACTTATGATGCCCTGAATAAGGCGCTGCCTCCGTTCAAAGAAACCTTTAAAGCACAGGATTATCAGACGGCTACGCTTATCGGGGTGCAGCCTTTGTTCCTGGGAGGTAAATTGATCGCTGCCAAAAATTACGCCAACGATGAGCAAAAAGCGGCTCAGGCCGAATGGTTAAAGACCAAAAACGAAGTCATGCGCGATGTCATACGCAACTATCTCACCGTCGCCTTTCTTCATCAAGTCGTACAAACCCGCCAGCAAGTTTTGCAGGGGATGCGACAACACCAGCAGCAAGCACAAAGTTTGTTCAAACAAGGGCTTATCGCCAAAACGGACGTTTTGCGTGCTCAGGTGGCGGTGGCCGAAGCCGAACGCCATCTGTTTGATGACCGGAATAAATTGCAACTGGCCTATCTGGCCTTAAAGCACAGCATGGGACTTCCCTCGGATGCTCCTTTGTTTGTTGCGGATACGTTATGCTATCATCCCTTTACCGATTCGCTGGAAACCATTCGTCAAAAAGCACAGCATTTTCAACCCTTACTGAAATTAGTGGCGGTTAAAAAAGACGAGGCCAGACAAAAACTGCTGGCCGATGCTTCCGAATTTTTGCCCCAAGTTGCCTTATTCGGCAAATATGAAATGTACCCGCAATATCTGTCCTCTTTAGAACCGCGTTGGGCGGTGGGCGTTAACCTCCAAATCAATTTGTTTAAAGGATTTAAGAAATACAATCGATTTCAGGCATCGCGGCATTTGCACAAGCAACTGGAATATTTGCAAGATGATGTCGCGCAACAAATTGACCTGTGGGTAAACAAATCCTACCGGGAAATGCGCAATGCCCGGGAACGCTATTTCAAACTGCAAGCCAACATCACCCTGGCCCGGGAAAATTTAAAATCCCAGGAAAAACGCTTTCAAACAGGTCTGGGCACTTCCTTAGATGTGATCGATGCCCGACTTCTTTTGCAGAAAGACCGCATCGAGCGTTTGAAATCGTTGTACGATTACTATCTGTCTTTAACCGATCTTTACGTGGCTCAGGGAGATGCCGGGCAGGTCACAAGCATTATTTGTGCTCGAACACGATAAATTTCCAAATCAAAAAAACAAAGGAGAAAGGAATCATGAAAGCATTAAAGGATAAAGGCGTTTTAATTGTACCACTTGTACTGGTCGTCATAGCTTGTGTTGTTTTGATTTTACAGGCGGCCAAACCGCAGCCAACGGTATTAACCGGTATGGTAGAAACCAAAGAAGTGGACGTTGCCTCCAAAATTCCGGGGCGGGTCGATTCCCTTTATGTACAAAAAGGACAATTCGTACACCGCGGGCAATTATTAGCCCATCTGGAGAGCAAGGAGATCGATGCCAAGGTGGCCCAGGCCAAAGCCGTTATGGAAGCGGCCAAAGCCAAATGGGATATGGCGCGGCATGGGGCCCGACCCGAGGAAAAAGAAGCGGTGGAAAAACTGTATTTGCAGGCCAAACATCAATTCGAATTTGCCCGAAAAACCTTTGAACGAGTGCGACACGTTTATCAGGATAGTGTCATCTCGGCACAAAAAATGGATGAGGTCACCTTTAAATACAATGCGGCCAAAGAACAGATGGAAGCGGCCAAAGCCAAATATGAAATGGTATTGAAAGGGGCCCGCGCCGAACAAATTCGCGCGGCCGAAGCTCTGTATCGTCAGGCTCAGGGAGCCTATCGCGAAGCTCTGGCCTACCAGCAGGAAACACGCTTACTCAGTCCCATCGAAGGCTATGTCCGCGATCTCGTGACGGATCAGGGCGAAATTGTGGCCGCCGGTTATCCCGTCATCACTTTAATTGACCCAAGCGATGTTTGGGTGGTTTTGCAAGTGCGGGAAGACCACCTGAACAAAATCAAAATGGGGCAGACCTTGCACGGCGTTATTCCCGCCCTGCATAAAAGCAGCTCGTTCAAAGTGGACTACATTGCGCAAATGGCCGATTTCGCCACGTGGAAGGCAACCAACCAAAAAGGCGATTTCGATTTGAAAACCTTTGAGGTTCATTTGCGCCCCGTAAAACCGATTCAAGGACTGCGTGCCGGCATGACGGTGCGCATTGAATTGCCATAAGCGAGGGAAATGAGTCATGAAACGTAATCGAAATACATCCATTGGATTATGGGCCGTCATGCACCGTGAATTTCGGCGCATACGCACACGTAAAACGCTATGGATGCTGCTTATCATTATGCCCATCCTTATTTTTATCACCATTGCGGTCATTTACAGCAGGGGTGTTGTACGTGACTTACCCATGGCGGTTTGCGACCAAGATCACAGCACTTTATCCCGAGCCATCGTGCGCAACCTGGCGGCCAATCCTACGTTCAAAATCGTAGCCTATGCCCAGAATACGGAGGAATTAAAACAAGCCTTTAAACAGGGTAAAATTCAGGCCGCCGTTTGTATTCCGCCGGGTACGGAAAAATCGTTAAAAAAAGGAAAAGATGGCACGGTTGTCTTTTACCAGAACGCGGCCAACATCATCATCGGCAAGGTGGCCTTTAAAGCAGCCGTTTCCACCATTCGTACTCTTTCGCTCGCTTTACAAGTGCGTAAATTTCAGGCCACTGGTGCCTCATGGCAACAAGCGCTGGACAGGACCTTGCCTATCCGGGTGCAAACTCAATCGCTGTACAATCCGGCCTACAATTACGAAAATTACCTTGTCGGCGGTTTGCTGCCCATTTTGTATCAAATGGTTGTCATGATCTCGGCCGTTCTTCTCATTAGCGCTGAAATTGAAGAAGACACCATCCGAGACGCGTACCGCCTGGCCGGTGAAAATATCTTCGTGCTAACTCTGGGCAAAGCACTTCCCCATTTGCTGATTCATACGGCCAATGTTCTGTTATTGGTTGGCATCATATTTCCCGTTTTTCACATTCCGGTGCACGGCTCCGTAGCGATTTTAATCGCTTATTTGCTGTATTTCGTTTTGGTAGCTTTGGTATTGGGTATGTTTCTTTCCTGTTTGTTTACGGATATGATGTTGGCTACCGAAGCGGCGATTTTTTTAAGTACCCCGGCCTTCATATTCACCGGCTACACTTTTCCATTAGAGGCCATGCCCGGAATTCACTATTGGTACGCGCAATTGTTGCCATCCACCCATTTCATGAGCGGCTTTATTAAACTGTACCAGATGGGAACGTCGCTTCGTTTTATCGTGCCGGAGTTAATCGATTTATCGATTTTTTTAGTTGTTTCGCTTAGCGGTTTATTGCTTTTAATGTATTGGCGCAAACAAAAATGGTGTGCACCGCAAATTGAATGGCAGGAGGCGTAATCATGCGGCAAAAAATCTCAGGTTTCCGTTCGGTTTTGCAACGCGAGTTGAAAATTATGATGAGCGATCTGGATATTCTGGTCATTATTCTGCTCTCGCCTTTATTTTACGGATTGTTTTACGGTTCGGCCTACATGCACAAAACGGAAGTCGAAGTACCCGTTATAGTTGTGGATCAAGATCATTCCGCTTTGTCTCGCCAATTCATTCGCGATTTACAGGCGCATCAACTTATTCGAATCGTTCGGCTCGAATCTTCTTTGCAAGCGGCACAAAACGATTTGCAGTCATGGCAAGCTCAGGCCATTGTCTGGATACCAAGGGAGTTCGAACATCGTTTAAAACAGGGAAAACACAGTACGGTAAAACTTTACCTGAATGCCAGCCGTTTCCTGCCGGCTAACGATATCAACCGCGCGGTTCAGGAAGTGGTGGCCACCATGGATGCCGGCTTGCGCATCCGTTATTTACAACGCAAAGAGCTGAATTTTAAACAGGCATTAAAACATTACGAGCCCTTGCGTTTGGATGATCGCAATTTGTTCAGTCCGGCTCTAACCTACGGTGATTTCCTAATTCCGGGCATTTTGGTACTGATTTTACAGCAAACTCTGCTTTTCGGCCTGGCCATGTCCATAGCACGCGAAACAGAGACAAACGGTTGGCGGGATTTGTATCAGCGAGGAAACGGAAGTGTGTGGGCCGTAATGAGTGGAAAATCTTTCCCCTATTTCGTGCTTTACACCGCTTATTCTATGTTTTTCTTCACGGTTTATTTCTCGCTCTTCCGTTTACCGTTCCGCGGAAATTTTGCCGTATTTCTTTTGTTAACCGTGGTTTTTTTAATAACGGTTATCTATTTGAGCGTTTTCGTAGGCACCTTATTCGAACGCAAAATTATTGCTTTGCAGTTTCTGGTTTTCACTTCGTATCCCGT
>CAZHIZ010000060.1:0-1443 GCA_964532875.1 uncultured Caldithrix sp.
TTCCTTTAAAATTACAGGCTAAGCTTCTATCGGTTTTAGAGTCTAAAACTTTTCGCCGGTTGGGCAGTACCAAAATCCGTAAGGTGGAATTTCGACTGATTGCCGCCACCAACCGGGATTTGGCTCAAATGGTAAGTCAGGGTGACTTTCGCGAAGATTTGTTTTATCGTTTAAACGTGGTCCATCTCAAATTACCCCCCTTACGTGAAATGGGCCAGGATGTTCTTATCATTGCCGACCATTTTCGACAGGTTTTTAATTTGGAATTCAAAAAAAATGTCCGCGGTTTTTCCGGCGAAGCCCAAAAAGCCCTGTTGCACTATCATTGGCCCGGAAATGTGCGGGAACTGAGTAATTGCATTGAACGGGCCATGATTTTTACCGAAGAAGACATCATTCGGAAAGAACAATTACTTTTGCAACCTCTGTTAGAATCTTCCTCTGTAAATAGTGAGTGGCACGTACCGGATGAAGGTCTGGATTTGGAATCCGTTGAAATCCAATTGATCCGCTCGGCTTTGCAGAAGGCCTCGGGAAACAAAACGGAAGCAGCCCGCTTGCTCGGTCTCACGCGCGACACGTTGCGCTATCGTTTGGAAAAGTACAATATCAAATAAGGGATGCGGGCATTTGCCCCGCTGACTGGTTATTTCCCCCGCTTTTTTTACCAAACCAATCGTTTATTCCCCTTTTAACACCTAAAATTGCTTTGGCACGATTTGTGTTCTTAAAAATTAAATGTGCCGTCTCTTCTTTGGATATGCGGAGCAAGTGATTTTTAAGATTAAAAGAAAGGACCTTATGATATTAATTTGCCCGAAATGTAATCAGCGACAAACCGTTACGCCCAACTCCTTATTGGGCCACTATTTTGTTTGCCGGTTTTGCCATAGTGTAGAGCCTTGGACTGAAACAATTTCGGTAGAAACCCAAAATGAAAATGAGGAAGAAGATAAGAATAAAAATGATGGGGCAGATAACCCGAACGGTGGGGCAGGTCACACATTTATTATTCCCTGAATCTTTCATTTTTATTTTTCTGTTAATACAAACCATGTAAAATCAAATACATAGAAAAATGCAGACAGAGTTGGCACATTGTTTGAAAGGAAAAAGGGGACATTGGTACATTTAATTAAATTTAGGAGGAGCTATGAAGAAAATGCTTCTAATTGCGTTTCTAAGCGGACTGTTTATTGTTTCGGCCATGGCCGATGAGACAGGCGGAAAATTCGGCGTCGGTGTAAAAGGCGGCATCACAACGTATCGAGGGGATATCGCCAATCCTGCGGTGTACGGTTATTACGATTTTTATGCCCAATATTGGCTGAGCAACAAAATCGGTTTAGCCTTTAATTACGGGAAAGGGCGTCTATCTGCGGCAGACAAAAAGCACTATTTTAAAACGAATCTCTGGAATTACACCCTTTTGTTAAAGTACAA
>CAZHIZ010000060.1:1543-12179 GCA_964532875.1 uncultured Caldithrix sp.
GGGGTACCCGATCCCGATAACGATGGTGATGGAATTTTAGATGTTAATGACAAAGCGCCTAATCAACCTGAAGATAAAGACGGTTATCAGGATGAAGACGGTGTTCCAGATCCCGACAATGATCACGACGGTATTCCCGATGTGAAAGACAAATGCCCCAACGAACCGGAAACCGTAAACGGTTATGAAGATAACGACGGTTGCCCCGATAAAAAGCCGGAAATTGCCGTAGAAAAAGGCAAGGCCATTATATTGGAAGGGGTTAAATTTGCTTCCGGGAGTGCTCGCTTAACACCTCAGTCCAAAATAATTCTGGATAAAGTAGTGCGCACGCTTCAGGAATACCCGGAAATTCAAGTGGAAATTCGCGGCTACACCGATAACACGGGAAGCTTAGCCGGAAATATGCGTTTGTCGCAAAAACGCGCCGAAGCTGTTCGGGCCTACCTCATCGAAAAAGGGATTGATGGATCGCGTATTAAGGCCAAAGGTTATGGCCCGCAAAATCCCATAGCCGATAACAAAACGGCCGAAGGTCGTGCTAAAAACCGAAGAATCGAATTCTTCCGGATTAAATAAATAGATGGAAGAAACAGGCAGGTAGTAGCTCTCCCCATACGGCTGCCTGCCTTTGTTATTATTTTAATCAAAAATCAATAAAGAAAGGAATCGTATGGAAAACATGCAACTATATTACACAAAAGCGGTTGACTTTGCATGGCAGGTAATACCCGACTTATTGTGGGCTATTGCCGCATTAATTATCGGATTGTGGATCATTAAATTGCTCCTGAAAGCGGTCGAAAAGGCGATGGATAGGGGGAATGTGGATGCATCATTACGAAAATTCCTAAAGAGCTTGTTGGGTATCGGTTTAAAAGTTTTATTATTGATTAGTGTTGCTTCCATGTTAGGAATTGCCACAACCTCTTTTATTGCGGTTATAGGTGCGGCCGGTTTGGCGGTTGGTTTAGCCTTGCAGGGCAGCCTGGCTAATTTCGCCGGCGGTGTGCTCATCTTGATGTTCAAGCCTTTTAAAGTGGGTGATGTGGTCGAAACGCAGGGGCACATCGGTAAAGTGGATGAAATTCAAGTGTTTAACACTATTCTTAAAACCCCTGACAATAAGACCATTATTGTGCCCAACGGCGCGGTTTCCAACGGTAGTATTGTCAATTATTCTACGGAAGAAATCCGGCGTGTGGATATGACCTTTGGCATCGGTTACGAAGATGACTACCGCAAAGCCAAAGATCTTTTACTTGATTTGCTGGAAGAAGATCATCGTGTTCTGAAAAATCCCATGCCGCAGGTCGTTTTAAGCGAATTAGCGGACAGCTCGGTTAATTTTACGGTTCGTGCCTGGGTGCAGGGGGCTGATTACTGGGATGTTTATTTTGATATGCATGAAAAGGTTAAAAGTACCTTTGATGAGCACCAAATCTCTATCCCTTATCCCCAACATGATGTTCATTTGTACAATGAAAAATAAGCGGGTTGCGTTGGAGTAATTATTGCCCATAAACCTTCAACGCCCGTAGGCAGTTACCGGAAAAATTGACATAGAGGGTCTTTCCGGTTTCTGCCTTTCTTTTATTGCAACTAATTTTTATATTATTGAAATTTTAAAACAGGAAGTAATTATTTTAACATAGTTGAGGCAGGAAATGGTAAAGAGTAATAATGTGTTGGAAATAAAAAAAGGAGTTTATTGGCTCGGCATTTATCGCAATGAACAATTGGAACTGAATATCTATTTGCGGGTTTTTGAAAAAGACGATAAAAAGGTGTTCATGATTGTTGATCCGGGCCCACCGGTGATATTTGACGATTTACGCAATGCTTTGGAAAAACAAGTTGGGAATTTACGTAAAATTCAATTTGTCTTTTTAAATCATCAGGATCCGGATGTCTGCTTTAACACGTTGTATCTTGCCAAATACAATCCCAAATTAAAAGTTATTTGTACGGAAGACACCTGGCGCCTGGTCAATTTTTTAGGATTAACCTCCGATCAATTTCAAAGTATCGATAAATTTAAAAGTTTACGCGGCCGTGTATCGACCGGACACACCTTCCAGTTTGTTCCCACGCCTTTTTGTCATTTTCGCGGCGCAACTATGCTTTATGACGAATCATCCCGTATTCTGTTTACCGGCGATCTTTTCGGCGGATTAACCTATTCGGCCGGTTTATACGCCACATCTGTTAATTGGCATGGAATTCGTTTATTCCATCAAATGTACATGCCCAGTCAAAAAGCCATTCAGGCGGCTATTGATGCAATCCGCAATTTAACACCAAAGCCCGAAATTTTAGCACCGCAACACGGGGCTTTAATAAAAGGTGATTTAATTGATGAGTTTATGAATAAACTTTACGAATTACCTGTGGGTCCGGATTTATTAATTACAAAAAGCGAAATCAAAGAATTTTACATGGAAGCGATTAATGAAATTGCCGAAATGGTCGGCAGGCGAGTGGGGGACGAAATTGTGAAACAGGCATTTGAGAAAGTAAATGCCGATCCGACTTTTCCCAACCTGTTTGAGCTGGATGCAGCAGGCAAAGTCTGGAATATCAAAATAGACCCGGCCAAATCGTTTCAAATGTGGGTGGCACATATGCAGGAAAATCAACCGGGTTCGGTACAAGAGGCCATTAAAAGCGCTATCCTAAAAGCCTCGGTCGATTGGAATCTCCCTTTGTACGAAGCATTCAAGGAGGAGATGAACGATACCGAGGAAGACCTCATTGAAGAATCTTAATCCTACCGATTGTTTGCACCGGGGAACATCGAATTTTTTTCGATGTTCCCATTATAATCATTTTAACTTCGTCTTTCCCCTCAAAATTATCTTTTGAAACGACATTACGCTGTTTCATCTTTCCTTTGACATTCTTAGCTTATTTTAATAATTTTAAATGTTTGGATAAAATTAAAAAGGAACTCTGATTTAAGGCTGGCGTTTAAAAATACGTTTTAACCTGTATCGGTGTTACAAAGTATGAATCGTGCGCCTGAGATCGGTTAGTGTTGTTGAAAAAACAAACGAGAAAAACGATGGTGCGCATTCCCCTAACCGGGATAATAAACAGATTTTCGGTTTAATGAAAAAAATAATTTTAATTGCATCGCTTTTTATTAGCTTTGTCGGCATTTTTGTGGTGGCATTGCCCCTGTTGCTCAATTTAACGGGGCTCTCGCAACCCGTAAAACGTTATTTGTTGGCATCGGCGGAGAAGAAATTACCCTATTCTATTAACTTGGCCGATTTTAAAATCGGTTTGGGAACGCTACGTTTTAATCGGGTGGCATTAACTTCCGACAACCAACATTACCGTATAACCATCAACAGCATCCGTCTGGGGTATCGTTTAACCAGTCTTATTTTGCATCCCCGAAAACCGTTGCATGCTTTAGAGAGCATTACATTGGTCCAACCGCGGCTTGTGATTCGCAAAAACGGTTCCACCTCGCAAAAAAAAGCCACAGGTGCCATTTGGAGTACGCTACAAACACTGGTTAATCAATTGAATCGGGAAAATAATGTCAGGATGATCCGCGTGGAAAACGGGCGGGTTTACCTGCGCCGTTCTCCTACCGATAGTCTATTGTTGGTGCGGCGATTAAACGGAATTTTAAAATCAGACCGCAAAGATATCATCGAAATGGGTGCTGATGGGAGCTTTTTATCTCGTCGAAATGATCGGATTAATCTTTCCGGGCGTCTTGACTTGCAAACTAAAAAAATGCGCCTGTTGTGCCGCCTTGTTAATTATGATGTCGAAAAATCGTTTGTCAGCGACTTTATTCCAGATGTACAAAAGTTACAAGGCCTGATCTCCGGCTGGCTATTATTTGAAAATAGCCATTTTGATGCGGACAGTTTGCAAATCAACGGCGAACTCCGCTTTAAAGATTTTGCCTTAGAATATCAGCACCGCCCGGTAGAATCATTGAATTTTAAAACGGTTATTTCCAACAATCGCCTCATTGTGGACAGTTTACAGGCCCGTATCGCTCAATCCGATGTTAAGGCCAAGCTTTGGGTAGATGATATTTTTGCGCCGCGCATTCAGGCGCAAATTCGTTTTTCAGACCTGAATCCCGGTACATTGATTGATCCTGGCCAGACGCATTGGTACACCCAAAGCGCCTTGGATGGTCGTTTAACCGTGCAAATCGAGCCGAAACCCTGGCGCGGTAAGTTGGAGTTGCAGGATGGACGCTGGAAGTTTAAATCGGGGAAAACGTTAAAGAATGTGCGGTTTAAACTCAAATTTGCGCCCGAAGGTGTGCATCTGAACGATGCGTTTGCGCGCATAGGAGCGGAAAACCTTTTAAAAGCGCAAGGCCTTTACCAATCGAACTCGGGCCGCCTGTCGGTTCGACTGCATGCCGAACACTTTACGGCACACCATGTTATTTTCGATCGACTTTCCGAAAAAATGCACGCTCTTGATTTACGGTTCAACTCCAATCTGAAAACGGGCAAAATTGCCGGAAATTGGCAATACTATTTAACCGCTCCCTCCGATACGATCTTAAATGTAAGCGGAAATCTTATCGGTGACAATCAGCATTTAAGGATCGCTTCGCTGCATTCATCCGTGCCCGGTTTTAACGCTTCCTTACGTATAAATGATTATTTGCACAATCCGACCATAGCAGAAGGTTACATTAAAAATTTTCCATTTCAGGAATTTACATCGGCCGAACTGATTACGCCTCTATTAAAGCGCCTGCGCAGTAATTTTCAAATCAACGGCCCGTTAAATCGTTTGCAATTGCACATAGCTCTTACCGATTACCGCAATCCTAAAAATCAAATGGCCTTTGTGGCTACTTTAAGTAATTTGTTTTCCGGACATCGTGTTTTAAACGGTCTCATTCGCCTTAAGAACATTACGGGCAATTCAAAGATGGAATTCGGTGATGATTATTTTCGGGGAGATTTTCATTTCGGTAATCAAATTAAGGGCAATCTAAAAGTTGATTTTTCACGGGAGCAATACTTGAGCGGGGCGATTCGATTTAATCATTTTAATATTGTCCAAGCCTTTAGCGATACGGTTATTGCCAATAACTTTCATTTCTTGGGTAATCTGAACGGAAGCATTCAACTACGCGGCGATATTAACGATCCCATGCTGTCGATGGATTTGAAAGGTGACCGTTTCGTATTCAATGATGTGGGCTACTATCAGGCCGGAATCCAGCTTTTTGCCGATAAAGATTCGGTTAATGTCGATTCATTGTACATTTCTATTAACAACTTACCGGTTATTCAGGGGAAAGGGAAAATCAATTTCCGCACGAAAAAAGTTTCCGCATTCTTCTCCGGCCAAAATGTGGATACGGAACAATTGTTGGCCACGATTATGCCCGGCCGCTTGCATTTAACGGGTCAGGCCGATTACACCTTGGGCATTCGGGGCCGCCTGTTGCAACCTGTTTGGGATTTGAATTTGAATATCGAGGACGGCCTTCTGGATCGTCTGGAGTTTGATCATCTGTTCGTGCACATGAAAAATGATTACAAAGACGGCGGCTCTTTATTGCACGCCGAAAATCAATTATTGAAAATCGACCGGCTGGAAATAATCCGCAACAATCATTTCCATTTAAGCGGGCTGGGTGAAGTGCCTTTGTATTCGACCGGCCCCATCGATCTGTTTTTAAATTTCGACGGCGACCTGTTTGAACTTATTCCTTTGTATCAGCCCTTTTTTAAAAAAGGTGTGTCCAATGTAAATCTGCATGTGGCTTTGGGGGGCACACCCGAGCGGATTCGGTTGAGCAGTGGTTTTTTGGCCATAAGCCATGGTGCTTTGTGGCTAAAAAATGTGGCGCCCCATATTGAAAACATTAACGGCGTTATTGAAAAAAAGTCGGGTACTAATCGGGTTAATTTTATAAATTTAATGGCCTCGACGGGCGGAGAAACGTTAACGATCAACACGGTACGCCATGTAAAATTACCCGACGGTGAAATCCTTAAACCGTGGTATTTTAAAGGGCTGGATCTGGATTTCGGAGTGTTAAAGCTGGAAACGACCGGTCGGGGTGTGCAGGTGCATTTGCCGGGTTTCATGCAGCCTAAAGATTTCGGGCGACTGGCCTTAAGCGGAGCAAACCCGAACGAATCTTTTTATTTTGCCGGTCCGATTACCCATCCGCGTCTTCGGGGTAAGGTAACCATCTACGATACGCGCCTGACCTTTCCCTTCCTGAAAATCAATCGACCGCCTTCGGAAAAACCGGATGTGGTAGTGGAATTTTTACAGAATATCGATTGGGATTTGTGGGTTACCGCCGGGGAAGATGTGGTGTACTACCGGAATATTCCGGCCTACATCGACAACGTAAATACCGAATTATTTGTGGATGAATCCAGTCCCGGCTTGCATTTGCGCGGAATTTTAAATAACAAAACATTTCGCGTGAGCGGCAAGTTAAGTTCATCGCGCGGACGGCTGGAATATCTGGATCAAACATTTCGCGTGGATTATTTTCAGGCCGAGTTTACCGAATCCAGCCCCTATCCCTTTATTTCCGGACAGGCCTGGACTACCATTCGGGACAGCATCGGTGCCGTGCCCAAAACCATTTATTTGAAACTGTACGCAGTCGATCCCGAAACGCATCAGGAAAAGCAGCAGGGAAGTCTGGAGAATTTTAAATTTAAATTGGTCTCGGCCGATCCGCAAATCGGCGAAGATCAGGAGCAAGTTCTTTCGTATTTAGGCTTTTCCGTGGGGAATTTGCGGGAAAAGGCTACCAGTGTGGGCGGGGCCGTGACGGACAAATATATTTTCCGGCCACTCTTCCGTCCCATCGAACGGGCCATCGAGCGAAATCTGGGTATTGATTTTGTGCGAATAAATTCCAATATTGCCAAGAATCTGTTTTACACCAGCATCGGATACGGAGGACGAAATTTCGGAAGGAATCAACCGCTTATTAATCCTTTTAATACGTCGATGCCCTATTTGTTTTTAATGTCCAGTTCGGAAGTGACTTTGGGGAAATATTTGACGCAGAATTTATATTTAACCTACACGGGGCAATTGGTTTCGGTTTATGATAAAACAAAGCCCACGTTCGATATGAATCATTCTTTTGGAATCGAATATCGATTTTTAAGAAACATTTTGCTCGAAATTGAGTATGATCGGGAATTAATGGGATATTACAAAATTCCCAATCAAAAACAATATTTGGAAGATATCAAAATCAGATTACGACATTCATTTACTTTTTAAGATGGAGGTGACTGTGCAGAGAACCATTGGTTTCCTGTTGTTGGTTTTACTATCTGGAACTTTTCTTTTTGCTCAAACACAAAAAGTCGAAATTAATTCGCTTAAAATTGAAGGCAATCAAAGTGCGGACGCCAGTATGATTCGCCTGAATTCCGGTTTACGCGCCGGAATGAAAATTAACGGCGAAGACATTCAAAAAGCCGTCCAAAATCTTTGGGCACTTAATATATTTTCCGATATTAAAGTTTATGTCACCAACCAAACCATCAAAGGCCTGGATTTACTGATTCGGGTGAAGGAATATCCGCGTTTAAAGGATGTCATCATCAAAGGCAACGATGCGCTTTCCAAAAAGGATGTGGAAGAAGAGCTGAATACCTACCGCAGCATGGTGGTTTCGGACTACAAATTGTTTAACATGCGCGAGAAATTGCTCAAGAAATACCATGATAAAGGGTATTTGCTGGCCGAAGTAAAGATTGATACCGTGGCTGCCGGAAAGCACTATGTGAATTTAGTGGTCAATATTGACGAAGGAAAAGAAGTTCAGGTCAAAAAGATTCGCTTTCATGGCAACAAACATTTTAGCGATAGCAAGCTTAAAGGTGCCATGAAAGAAATCAAGGAAGATCGCTGGTGGCGTAGTGCGGATTTCGATCCGAAAAAATTTGAAGACGATAAAAAGAAAATTATCGCCTTTTACAAAAACCACGGTTTCCGCGATGCTGAAATCGTTAAAGATTCCATTTCCTACAGTCCGGACAAATCGGATTTGTACATCGATATTTGGATCAACGAAGGGCATAAATATTATTTCGGTGATATTACCTTCGAAGGAAATACGATTTTCAGTGCGGAAGAACTGAAGGCCGCTTTGGATATTGACAAGGGCGATGTGTACGATCAAAAGAAATATGACGAAGGTGTTCGGGATCGTCTGCAAAAAATGTACTACAATCAGGGCTATCTTTTTGCCAATATTCAGCCGCGGGAAATTCCGGTTGGTGCCGACACCCTGAATATCCATTTTAAAATCATCGAAGGGAATGTGGTACGCATTAAACAGATTATTGTGGAAGGCAACACCAAAACAAATGAAAAAGTGATTCGGCGCGAATTTAAAATTCATCCGGGCGATGTATTCAATAGCAGTAAGCTGGAGCGATCCATTCGTGATATCACCATTTTAAACTACTTTGCCTACGCCAATCCGGATGTAAAACTCATTCCCAATGATGATCGTTTTGTTAATCTTTTGGTTAAGGTCAAGGAAAAATCCACGGATATGGCCAATATGTCTGCCGGTTACAGTCAAAGGGACGGTTTGATCGGAAGCATCGGTTTGACCTTCAATAATTTTTCCCTGGCGCATCCTTTTTCCGGTGGTGATGGGCAGCGTTTGGTCTTCGACTGGCAGTTCGGGAGCATTTATCGTTCCATTTCATTGAGTTTTACGGAACCCTGGATGTTCAATACACCGACTCTTGGCGGTTTTTCCCTGTTCGATACGCGGCGCGGCGGCGGGTACTATCCCTGGGATCAAAAAGATCGCGGTGCTTCGGTGCGCATCGGCCGGCGCTTTTACTGGCCCGATAATTATTTCCGCGGCGACTGGATTTTCAGGTATGCCCTTTCAGAAATCTCCAACATCCGCGACCCTGAATTGGCGGCCAGTTATCGTTCTTATTTCGGCGAAACCGGACAAACCAAACAAATCAGTTTAACGCAAATCATCACGCGCGACAGTCGCAATAATCCGGAATTTCCTACGCACGGTTCGGTCAATTCTTTAACAACCGAACTTTCCGGCGGACCTTTGGGCGGTGATCAGGACTTTTTCAAGACTTCGGTCATTTCTGAGTGGTACTTGCCTTTACCGTTCGGATTGGTGCTGTACAGCCATAATAAATACGCCTTCTTATTGCCTTTGCAAAAACGAACCCGCATTTTGTACGGTGAGTACTTTTATTTGGGTGGTAGCGGATTGGGCTTCTCCGAGCAGTTGCGTGGTTACGACGACGGCCAGGTAGGACCGTTAACACGGGCCGGAAGCCCTATGGGCGGCAAAGCAATGGTGCGCAACACCCTTGAATTACGTTTCCCCATTTCACCGAATCCTACCATTTTCGGCTTGTTTTTTGCCGAAGCCGGTAATGCCTGGCGTGATCTGGATGAAGTAAATCCCTTTAATTTGCGGCGTTCGGTCGGCTTTGGTGTGCGCTTATTCATGCCCATGGTGGGAATCATCGGCATCGACTTCGGTTACGGATTCGACTATTACAACGAATACGGACAACGTCACGGAAAGTGGAAGGTGCATTTTCAATTCGGGCGCTTTTAGGTTCGATTTGGACAATTCTATTCTTTTTTATATATTCAATGATTTATTAATTGAAATTTAGTGAAAACGTATTAAACATTTTTAGGAGGTAAGACGTGAGAACTTACGTATCTTTTTTCGCCCTGTTATTAGTCGGATTATTTATTTTACCGGCTCGCGCTCAGAAATTCGCCTATGTGGAATCGCAGCGTATTCTGAACGAATATCAGGAATATGTGGATGCCCAGAAGCAGTTGGAAGATTTGCGCAATAAATACGATGCCGAATATCAAAAAATGGTGAAGGAATACAACGATTTATTGCAGGAAATCGATTCGCAAAGTCTGTTGCTCAGCCCGGAAAAGAAACAACAAAAGATGCAGGAAGCACAAGACAAAGCACTGGCCATTGAAAAATACAAATATGAAAAATTAGGCCCACAAGGTGAATTCTACAAAAAGAGCATGGAATTAACCAAACCGATTATCGATAAGATTAACAAATTGATTGCCCAGATCGGTGAAAAAGACGGCTACGATTTTATTTTCGACGCTTCCTCGGGTTCTCTCGTTTACGCTAAACCGAAATACGATATAACGGACCGCGTCCTTGAAGAATTGAATAAAGGATTGCCCTCTTCTAAAAAAAGTAAAAAATAATCCGGAACTAAAATGACGCTTAAAGAAATTGCAGATGCGCTTCATGGTGAATTGCACGGGCCTGCAGACATTGAAATCTCAGGCCCGGGCAAAATAGAAGAGGCCCATCCCGGGCAAATTACTTTTTTAGCCAACCCCAAATACAAACGGTTTATCGCCACGACTAAGGCCAGTGCCATTGTGGTCGATCAAATATTCCCGGAACTAAAATTACCGTATATTTTGGTCTCCAATGCCTATCTGGCCTTCATGCAAGTGCTGCGCATCTTTACGCCCGCGCAACACGATTATCTGAACGGCATTTCGGAATTGGCGTTCGTGGATGAGAGTGCGCAATTGGGGGAAAACGTAAAAATCGGTCCGTTTGCTTATCTGGGCCCCAATGTTC
>CAZHIZ010000060.1:12279-18152 GCA_964532875.1 uncultured Caldithrix sp.
GGTTCGACCGTTGTGGGGAAGGGCTGTAAATTTGATAATTTGGTGCAAATTGCCCACAATGTTAAAGTTGGAGCCAATACGGTGATGGCCGCTCAATCCGGTGTGGCCGGAAGTACGGAAATCGGTCAAAATGTAACTGTCGGCGGTCAGGTGGGGATTACGGGCCACATTAAAATACACGATCGGGCCATCATCGCCGCCAAAACCGGTGTATCCAAAGACGTACCGGAAGGAGCGGTTTTGTTCGGTATTCCCGGACTACCCATTCAAAAGCAAAAACGCATCGAAGCAACCATGCGGCATTTACCGGACATGTTGCAACGCATTCGGGCGTTGGAAAAAGAAATTCAGGAATTAAAGGAAAAGTCGGATAAGTGATGACGGAGTTCTCATGACTAAAAAGCAACGAACGATTAAGAAGCCGGTTTCCTTAAAAGGCAGAGGCATTCATACCGGCAATAATACCAAAATTACATTTAAACCGGCACCGGTCAATTACGGCCGACGTTTTGTGCGGGTTGATCTCGAAGAAAAGCCGGAAATTCCGGCTCTGGTCGAATATGTGGTCATGGACGATTCGATCGATAGCAGTCGCGGTACCACTTTACGTAAAGATGATGTGGAGAT
Source organism: uncultured Caldithrix sp. (assembly GCA_964532875.1). Lineage (GTDB taxonomy): Bacteria > Calditrichota > Calditrichia > Calditrichales > Calditrichaceae > Caldithrix. Next base: position 12,907 of record CAZHIZ010000060.1, read on the forward strand.
TCATACCGTAGAGCATGTGCTGGCCGCTTTGGTCGGTCTGGAAATCGACAATGTGATTATCGAATTGAATGCCAACGAACCGCCCATTGTAGACGGATCGGCCATGCCGTTTGTGAATAAACTTTTGGAAGCGGAGATTGTCGAACAGGACGCCGATAAGGAATATTTGGTCATCGAAGAACCGGTCAATTACAAGAATGAACGTCGTGGCGTGGAATTTGTTGCCTTGCCCACAGATGAGTATCGGATTACGTTAATGATCGACTACAAAAACCCGGCATTGGGCAGCCAGCACACCGGCTTGTTTTCGTTGGAACATGAATTCATTACCGAATTTGCTCCGGCGCGTACATTTGCTTTTTTACATGAAATCGAAGCCCTGGCCGAACAGGGCTTAATCAAAGGCGGCGATCTGGATTCGGCTGTTGTTATTGTGGATCGTGTTCTGGACGATGCCGAGATCGAACGTCTGAAAAAGAAATTCGGCATTGCTCAGGACGTGGAATTGGGCAAAAGCGGCATTTTGAACGACAAAGCCCTGCGCTTTCCCAACGAACCGGCCCGGCACAAACTTTTGGACATGTTAGGCGATTTGGCTTTAGTCGGGGTTAATATTAAATCGCAAATTTTAGCTGCGCGCCCGGGACATCAAAGCAATATCGAGTTTGCTAAAATTCTGCGCAATATTTACAAAAAACAACGTTTAACGCGTAAATATCAGGATATCAGCAGCAAAGGCGTGGTATTCGATATTAACGCTATTAAGAAAATTTTGCCTCACCGCTATCCTTTCCTTTTAGTCGATGCCATTATTGAATTGGAACCGGAAAAACGTGCCGTGGGCATTAAAAACGTGACCCACAACGAGCCCTTTTTTCAGGGACATTTCCCGCAAAAGCCCGTAATGCCCGGTGTGTTAATCGTGGAATCCATGGCGCAGGTGGGCGGAATTTTGCTTTTGAATGAACAGGCCGAGGTGGAAAACAAATTGGTCTATTTTATGGGGATCGATAAAGTTCGTTTTCGAAAAGTGGTGCAACCCGGCGATCAGTTAGTCATGGAATTGGAGATGCTGCGCAATCGACGAACAACGTTTAAAATGGCCGGTAAAGCTTACGTGAAAGGCGAATTGGTTTGTGAAGCCGAAATGATGGCCGCGGTGGTGGATAATTATTAAGGAGAGCTAATTTGGTCCAAATACATCCCTCAGCAATCGTGCATCCGAAGGCGAAATTGGGAACGAATGTGGTCGTAGCCCCGCATGCTATTATTGAAGAAGAAACGGAGATCGGTGACGGATCGGTGATTGGGCCGCATGCCATTATTGCCGCCGGTTCCACCCTGGGTAAAAATTGTAAAATCAGCGCCGGCGCCGTTATCGGTACCGAACCGCAAGATTTAAAATTTGGTCAGGAAAAAACATTTGTTTCCATCGGCGACAACACCACCGTGCGTGAATACGCCACCGTCAATCGCGGTACGTTGCATAGCTATTACACGCGCGTCGGCAAAAATTGCCTGCTCATGGCCTATTCGCATGTGGCCCACGATTGTCAAATCGGTGACAACGTGGTTATTGCCAATTCGGTGAACATGGCGGGACACGTTATCATCGGTAATTACGTGGGTATCGGGGGATTGACCGCCATTCACCAATTTGTGCACATTGGTCCCCATGCTTTTATCGGCGGGGGCTTACGTGTTTCTCAGGACATTCCGCCCTATGTGCTGGCGGCCGGCGAGCCCTTGCGTTATGCCGGGCTTAACGTTGTCGGGCTGCGCAGACGCGGTTTTACCAAGGAACAGCTCGATTTAATCAAAAAGGCGTACAATGTGCTTTATCGTGAAAATTTGACTTTGAAAAAGGCCATTCAGAAAATCGAAGACACTTTCGAACACACATCCGAAATCGAAATTATTCTTCAATTTTTAAAGGGCAGTGAACGTGGCATCATTCGGCCGGAAAAATAAGCAAGCGTATTTCCCTTTTTCTTCCCTGCGTATTTTACCATATCAAGTTTTGTCGGGCGCCTTTAATATGGCGCTTGATTTTTATTTGGCTCAATCCATTCGGCCTGACCATGCCCCCGTCTTGCGTTTTTACGGCTGGCGTCCCTATTGTCTCTCTTTAGGCTACCATCAGGACGCCTCATTAGTTGATCTTAAAAGCCTTGCCGCACAAGGGTACGAAGCGGTGCGTCGACCAACTGGCGGAAGCGCTATTTTCCACAGCCATGAATTGACTTATGCTCTGATCGTGCCAGGGACAAAAATAAATCACCATGCTATTTACCGCACTTTTCATAGTCTTTTGGCCCATGCTTTGAACCGATTGGGCTTTCCGGTTGCACTGAATGAAGAAGCGGATGATGAGAACTATCTTAAAAAAGGTAAGGAGCGTTTTGCCTGTTTTAATCGTCCGGCCACTGCGGAAATTCAATTTAACGGTAAAAAAGTGGTGGGAAGTGCGCAAAAGTTGTATCGTTCGGCTCTCTTACAACACGGTTCCATTTTAATTGGCCCGGAACAAAAGAAGATCATCCGTTTTTTAAATACCAATGATCGGGAGAAAGAGATTTATTTACAAAAATTGGAGCGCCGTTCCACTGCCCTCGCCGAAATACGGAAAATTCCCGTGCAGCCTGTTCAAATTGCCGAAGCCCTGCTCGAGAGTTTCGAAAAGTTCCTTGGTTTAAATCTCTATTATGAACCGCTTTCTAACTCGCAGCTAACCGAAGCACAAAAATTTGTCGATCAATTTAAAATTCAATAACTTACTTATTGTTTAACGGCAGAAGACTAAAGGTTTGGCTGTGAAAAATGAAAAAAGTAAATAAATTTTAGGAGGCGCGTCATGAAACGATTTATTTTAATCCTGTTAACGTTTGGTCTTTTGGGCGGTTTATCTCAAACAAAGGCCGGTGATTTTGAAGACAATTTGAAAGACGTGATCCAGCAGGGAAATAAAATTTATCTGGTTGGGTACATCAAGCCCTTTGCCACAGCCATCGGTACAGGCATGGGCGGGGCACTATTTCACCGCGGTTATGCCAAAACCTTTCCCCGCTTTGACCTTGGAATAAGCGCCACGTATGTGATGATTCCTGAAGAAGACAAATACTTCGGTTTTACCTTTAACGGCGTAAAATTGCAGGCGCCCACGGTGTTCGGCCCCACTAAAACGAGTAATCCCCTGTTAATTCCGGGTACCGATCAAAATAAGTTTATTGTTCCCGTTTTGCACGCCAATATCGGTTTGTTTGCCAATTTCGAGGCCATGGTGCGCTTTGCCACTAAAGATTTGGGCGATTTCGGGCGGGTAACCATCTACGGGGGTGGTTTGAAGTACGAATTGAGTGATTTGATTCCCATTCCCATGTTTCCGATTGATTTCGGTTTGCAAGCCGCTTACCACAAATTGACTCTCGGCGATTATCTGGACTCGGGTACTTTTTCCATGAATGTGCAGGCTTCGGGTACATTGCCGTTTATTCCGTTTGACGTTTACGGCCGAGTCGGATACGGTGGGTCCTGCACGACCGTTAAGACCATGCAGTTAGTGCCCGGTACGTCTTTAGGCAATGTGACCATTGACGGCAAAAACGGTTTACGCTTTAATGCCGGAGTCAGTTTTACAGTACTCTTTTTCAATGTTCATGCCGATTACAACATCGGTACTTACAATTCCGTTGCCGGCGGGGTGATGTTTGTTTTTTAGGCTCCGTTGAGGGATTCGTTTAGAAACATTTTCACGGTTTGTTGCGTTGTAAAAATTTATTAGAATACCCGCTGACAAAACCGTGGAGAAATCGACCGGATTGATTAAAATTCGGTCATTTTATTAAAATTCGGGAGATTTTGTTTTTCATGATTACCATACTTGCTGTTATTTTTGTTTTTGGTTTACTGGTCATCATTCATGAATTCGGCCATTTTATCGCCGCTATTTTGATGGGTGTGCGTGTAGAGCGTTTTTCCATCGGCTTCCCGCCCAAATTGTTTAGTAAAACCATCAAAGGGGTCGAATTCGTTATTGCTGCCATTCCATTGGGCGGTTACGTAAAAATGGCCGGTTTCATCGATGAAAGCATGGATACCAATATTACCGGTGCTCCGGATGAATTTCAGTCCAAGCCGACATGGAAAAAGCTAATCATCATTTCTGGCGGCGTGATCATGAATTTCTTGTTGGCCGTTGTCGTATTGGCTTTGCTAAATTTTTATCAGGGTGAACGCATCATTCCGGAAACGACCGTAGGATGGGTCGGTACAAAAGGCGTGGCCGCCCAGGTAGGTTTTCAAAAAGGAGATAAAATACTGGAGGTCAACGGACAGCCCGTTCACAACTGGAATGAAATTCAGGAACGGTTTATCGACAATCTGGGCAAAGATATTATTTTTACCGTGCAACGCAAGGGGAAGACCGTCCACTTAAAATATCAAAAAAACTTTTTTAAAGAAAAGAACGGTGAGCAACTCAATATTGCTCCGGAAATTTCCGCCCGGGTGGGGGAAGTTTCACCCGGCATGCCTGCGGAGAAAATCGGTCTCAAACGCGGCGATTTGATCATTGAAATCGCCGGCCAACCCATTAGGGATTGGACACAAATGACTCAGGTTATTCGCAAATATCCGGGGCAAGCCATACCCATCAAATGGAAACGCGGTGATTCCGTATTTACCGCCGAGATTACGCCCAGGGTTTTCGAGGAAAAAGATAAAAGCGGTAAGATTATTAAAGTGGGCAAAATCGGGATTTCCTATTATTACGAACATCGCGAGGTGGGTCTGGGTAAGGCATTTGTTTTGGGATTTAAGAATACGATCGATTTAATTGCCTTAAATGCCAAAGCCATCTATTGGATCTTCACAGGTACAAAATCGGCCAGAGAACTGGTCGGAGGCCCGATCATGATTGCCAAGATGGCCGGCGATGCCGCACGGGCCGGTTGGGCTTATCTCTGGTATTTGATTGCTGCACTGAGCTCCGTTCTGGCCTTTTTTAATATTCTGCCGATCCCGGGGCTGGACGGTGGCCATTTGGTTTTTCTTATCATCGAAGGAATTCGCGGCAAACCCATACCGATTAAGGTAAAATTACGCATTCAACAGGTTGGTTTGGCCATCTTGTTTACGCTGATTATTTTTATCTTTTACATCGATATCAGTCGTTTATTTTTCAAATAAAAATTTGCAAATAACTAAAAGGCCGTAATCGAGATGAGAGCGGCCTTTCTTTTACCATT
>CAZHIZ010000061.1:0-14246 GCA_964532875.1 uncultured Caldithrix sp.
ATGGCAATAAAACGGGTGCGTTCGTTAAAAATAGACTCGAAAGCCGAAACATCCAGCACCCCGTTTTCGTCAAAGGGAATAAAGCGCAGTGTGGCCCCCACCTTTTCAGCCAATAATTGCCAGGGGATTAAATTGCTGTGGTGCTCCATTTCGGAAACGATGATCTCGTCGCCTTTTTTAATGAAAGCTTCTCCCCAGCTCCGCGCCACCAAATTAATGGCTTCGGTTGTTCCGCGGGTAAAAACAATCTCCCGGGAGTGCGCGGCGTTAATAAAGCGGGCGACTTTTTGTCGGGCTTCTTCGTAAAGCAGGGTGGCCCGTTCGCCCAAGGTATGGATGGCCCGATGCACATTGGCATTATCGTGCGTGTAATAACGCACCAAGGCATCGATCACTTGTTGCGGTTTTTGAGTTGTGGCTGCATTGTCAAAATAAATTAAGGGTTTTCCGTGCACTTGTTGATGCAAAACCGGAAAATCGTTTCGAATGTGCATGGGATCGAACGGGCTTGTATGATTTAAATCGGCCATGGTAATTTCCTTTCCTTCAATAACCGGAATGCAAGTTCTGCCGGATTTCGCATGTTCGGTTCCTGAGCTAAAAATAGCCCAACTGTAACTTCGCCGCATCGGACATCATGGCCGGATTCCAGGGCGGGTCCCAGACCACTTCCACGTCCACATTGCCGGCACCCGGAATTTGCATTAAACGTTCCTTCACCTGAATGGGTAGCGATTGAGCGGCCGGACAACTGGGGGCGGTCAAGGTCATTTTAACGGAAATATTGTTATTCTCATCAATTTGAATATCATAAATCAGCCCCAATTCCCAAATATCCACGGGTATTTCCGGATCGTACACCGTCTTTAGCATCTGAATAACATGATCTCTGTTTACCGGTGCTTGTACTTGTTCACTCATCTTACAACAACCTCCATCAGCACATTAATGATCACTTTGGTTTGACATTTTGGAACCGTGCTTTCCGTGTACGGCACTGTGAAGAGTATGCCAGGGTAAAATGGCACATTTTACGCGCATGGGGTACTCCGAAACGCCGGCAAACACGGCCAGTTTCCCCAATTCATCCAAATATTCGTTCGGGTCCACTTCGCCGCGCACCAATCTCTGAAACAATTCGAAATAGTGATCGATTTCATCTATTTTCCTGCCTTTGATGTACTCCGTCATCACCGAGGCCGATGACTTGGAAATGGCGCATCCCTGTCCTTCAAACCGGACATCCTTAACCACACCGTCTTCAACCTGCAAATAAAACGTGTAATGATCCCCGCATAAAGGATTCTCACCCTCCAATTGATGCGTGGGATGTTCCAGCTTGCCCCAGTTGCGCGGCGAACGGTTATGATCCAAAATAACTTCCTGATAAAGCTCGCGAAATTCGTTATCCATGAGTCGCTTTCCTGCTTTTGTTATTGTTCGCTTTGACCGTAAAATTATTTGACGAAATTCATATTTTCCTTAAACCGTTGCAAAATCAATCGATCCACAAATTCCCGCACAGGTTGGACTTTCATTTGTTGAATGATGCTTTCGGCAAAGGCGTAAATCATCAAATTTTTAGCCCGTTGTTTGGAAATCCCACGCGATTGCAAATAGAAAATCGCTTCTTCGTCCAGTTGACCCACCGTTGCCCCGTGGGTACATTTGACATCATCGGCGTAAATTTCCAACTGCGGTTTGGTGTTGATGCGCGCCTCGTCGGAGAGTAATAAACAGCGATTATTTTGCACGGCATCGGTTTTTTGTGCATCGGGGCGCACCAAAATTTTCCCGCTAAAAACAGCCGTAGCCTGCTCTCCCAGAATCCCCTGATACAGTTCGTGGCTGGTACAGCGGGAAGCCACATGATCGATAAGCGTATTATTATCGATGTGCTGCGACCGGTTACCCATGTACAGGCCGTTCAATCGTGTTTCCGCATTTTCCTGAGCCAACGTAACGTACAAATTATTGCGAACCAGTCCGCCGCCAAGTGCAATATTATTAGAGACGAAGTGACTATCTGCCTGTTGGCGCACAAACAGATTACCGATGTGAAAAGCCTGCTGGCTTTCATTCTGAATTTTATTATGAATCAAATGCCCGCCGGCTTCGATTTTCACAGTGGTCATCGTATTGGTAAAATGATCGCTCTCTTGCAAAGACACGTAAGTTTCAATAATGCGTGCCTGAGCCTGTTTTCCCACCTTAATGATGTTACGCACATGATGCGCGGCCGCACTTGCTCCGGGCGAACTCACATACAAAATATGCACAGGCGAATTTAAAACAACGTTGTCCGGAATTTGAATAACCATTCCGTCCGCGACAAAGGCCGTGTTCAGAACGGAAAAGGTATTTTCACCGGCATTCTCGTTTTTTAACATCTGACGAGCGGCCTCGGGATTTTGGCGGGTAAATTCTTTCAGAGATGCAAAAACAATCCCGAATGTTTGCGCATCGATTTTTGTGGAAAACTCGGGCACAAACAAACCGTCCACAAAGACGAATTGCGGGCCGTTAAAATTCTCATACAAGAACGGGCTGATTTCCCTTTGGGTAACCGCAGGACGTGCCTCGGCGGTCGATACATGAAAGGTCTTTTCGAACAACGGTTGCAAATCGGTAAAACGCCATTCCTCGTCCTTTTTCGTGGGAATGCCGATGTCCCGCAAAGTTTCCAGTGCTTGCCGGCGTAAAGCATGTAAGGCCTGTTCTTTTTGCCCGTTCAAATCTTCTTCAAAACGCCGGAATTGTATTTTAAATTTCTCAATGATCTGTTCTTGATTTAACATGGATTCATTTCTCCTAAACTCGGCTTATTTCAACCAGTCGTATCCCTTTTCTTCCAGTTCAAAGGCCAGCTCCCGGCCGTCGGACTTAACGATTTTGCCCTGATACAAGACATGCACATAATCGGGAATAATATATTCTAACAAACGCTGATAATGCGTTACCACAATAAAAGCATTATCAACGCGACGCAAACGGTTCACCCCTTCGGCCACCGCCTTCAGGGCATCGATGTCCAGACCGGAATCGGTTTCATCCAAAATGGCTAACGTGGGTTCCAGAACGGCCATCTGAAAAATCTCGTTGCGTTTCTTCTCACCGCCGGAAAAACCTTCGTTCACCGGGCGATTGAGCAAACTCTGATCGATATCCACGATCTTCATTTTTTCTTTGATCAATTTCAAAAAGTCCACGGCATCCAATTCGGGCAGGCCCAGATGTTTCCGTTTCTCATTCAAGGCGGTTTTCAAAAAATAGGTATTGCTGACACCCGGTATTTCCACGGGATATTGAAAGGCCAAAAAAATGCCTTCCCGCGCCCGTTCTTCCGGCGAGAGCTCCAACAAATTCTTCCCCTTGTAAATTACTTCGCCTTCGGTTACTTTGTACAAATCGCGTCCGGCCAGCACATTGGCCAAAGTACTTTTACCGGAGCCGTTGGGCCCCATAATGGCATGCACTTCCCCTTCGTTGACCGTCAAATTAATTCCTTTTAAAATTTCTTTGCCTTCTACCGTGGCATGTAAGTTACGTATTTCCAATAAACTCATTTTTATTACTTCCTTTCTTTATTTTCAATTATCCTACACTGCCTTCCAGACTAATGCTCAATAAATTTTGCGCTTCCACGGCAAATTCCATGGGCAACTCGCGAAAGACTTCACGGCAGTATCCGTTAACGATCATGGAAACGGCATCTTCGGTGGAAATGCCGCGCTGATTCAAATAAAATATCTGATCTTCACCGATTTTGGAGGTGGTGGCTTCGTGCTCCACCTGAGCGGTGGTGTTTTGAACCTCGATATAGGGAAACGTGTGCGCCCCGCATTTGTCACCAATCAGAAGCGAATCGCACTGCGAATAATTACGGGCATTGGTGGCATTTTTACCCACCTTCACCAGGCCACGATACGAATTATCGCTCTTGCCGGCCGAAATTCCCTTAGAGACGATGGTACTGCGTGTGTTTTTACCCAAATGAATCATTTTGGTGCCGGTGTCGGCTTGTTGGTAATTATTGGTCAAAGCCACGGAGTAAAACTCGCCGACCGAATGATCGCCCTTTAAAATAACGCTGGGATATTTCCAGGTAATGGCCGATCCGGTTTCAACCTGTGTCCAGGAAATTTTGGCATTGTCGTAACAAATACCGCGTTTGGTGACGAAATTGTAAATACCGCCCCGTCCTTCTTCGTCTCCCGGATACCAATTTTGCACGGTGGAATATTTGATTTCCGCATCCTTCAAAGCAACCAGTTCCACCACGGCAGCATGCAATTGATTCTCATCCCGCATGGGAGCCGTGCATCCTTCCAGATAACTGACATAAGCCCCTTCATCCGCCACGATCAACGTGCGTTCGAATTGGCCCGTCTGGGCGGCATTAATACGGAAATAGGTGGAAAGCTCCATGGGGCAGCGTACTCCTTTGGGAATGTACACAAAGGAACCGTCGCTAAATACGGCGGAATTTAAAGCGGCAAAAAAATTGTCCGTGGGCGGCACAACCGAGCCCAAATATTTGCGCACAAGGTCCGGATGCTCGCGAATGGCTTCGGACATGGAACAAAAGATGATACCCAATTCCGACAGCTTTTCCTTGAAAGTGGTAGCAACCGAAACGCTGTCAAATACCGCATCAACGGCAACACCGGCCAACACCTTTTGTTCTTCCAAAGGAATGCCCAATTTTTTGTACGTTTCCAGCAGTTTGGGATCCACTTCGTCCAAACTGTTGTATTTAGGCGTACTTTTGGGTGCCGAATAATAGCGAATGGCCTGGTAATCAATGGGAGGATACTGAACCTTGGCCCAGTGGGGCTCTTCCATCTTAAGCCAATGACGGTAGGCCTTCAGACGCCATTCGGTCAAAAACTCAGGCTCATTCTTTTTGCGGGAAATGGCCCGAATGATATCTTCATTTAAACCTAACGGCAGTTCGTCGGCCTCGATATCGGTTACAAATCCGTATTTATACTCTTGTGAAGTGATCTCTTCGATCTGTTTCTTTTCGTCACTCATCTCTTCACCTCTTTTAAATTTGTTTTCAATCGTCTTATCTTTTTAACCTAATATTTTTTGCCCGGCATCGGCATTCTTTTGCGCAATAGCCCAGGTAAAATCCACCTTCATGCGCGTCAACAAATCTTTCAACGTAATCGTGCGCAACAATTCGGCAAATTCGTTTTGAATGTACTGCATGGGTGTTTGAATATTACAAAACAAAAACTGCTCGCAATCGCAGGGACGCCCCGTATTACAGGCCACCAAACGTAACGGCCCGTCAATCGATTCCACCACTTCCAGTAAATTGATCTGATCCATGGGCTTGGCTAATGTGTACCCACCTTTAATGCCCTGCACGGATTGCAATAAACCGATGCGCGTTAATTTTTGCAAGACTTTGCTTAAAATCTCCTGTGGAATACGGTATTCTCTGGACAAAGAACGGGCCGTCACCAGCTCGTCATAATCGGCCTGCTGTGCCATTTCTACCATGGCGATCAAGGCATATTCCACTTTTTTACTAAAACGCATCATAAATACGACTTCTTTGGTCTAATTTTACATCAAAATTAAATACGACTTTTTTAGTCGCATTTAATGGAACGCAATTTAAAAAGGAGTTTATTCCGAGTCAAATTAAATTTTATGGTTGTATTTTGGACGGATTTTTTACAATAAAAAAACCGCCGATTGGCGGTTTGGGTGTGGAGCTGAGGGGACTTGAACCCCTGACCCCTTGAATGCCATTCAAGTGCTCTCCCAACTGAGCTACAGCCCCAGGTCTTTTTATTTCAAATGGGATTGCAAATATAATTAAACTTTCGATGCTTGTCAACCTTCAGCGAAAATTTCGTTCTTCTTCCCGCAAGCACGCCTCTTCGCTCCGAGATCAGAAAACCGTCAAATGGAATCCAAACGCAGGGCCACGCTGCCGGCAGTGCGAATATTCAGGACTCTGACGCAGCCTTTTCCGAATACGCTTTCCATGCGCCGGGTGTAATCCGCAACGGTTGCCGTGGGTAAAAAGGCCTGAATGGTTCCGGCAAAACCGCCGCCGTGCACACGGCAGGCGCCTTCACCGATGGTCTGAATAAAATCTTCGCTTAAAGCCAGAGCCAAACTAAGCCCCTGCTCCCGCGGGTTTTTCGTCGTGTAAATATTTTGCAACCAGCGGAAAGAAGACAACCCCGAATCGTTGACAAGTTGTAAAAAACGGGAGAAATCCTGTTCCTTCAAAGCACGTACCTGCTCGGCTACGCGTGCGTTTTCGCGAATGAAATGGTAGGCCCGCAGTAAAGCCCGGTCGCCTACGGTGCGGCGCAGATCGGCCACATTGGCCAACCACTCTTCCATGGTCAATTCCCGGCAAACGGATTTTCCGAGGGCCTGCGCTACGGCTTTCATCTCGTTCGGAACGGCTGCATAATCTTCGGTTAAATCGGCATGGTTTCCTCCGGTATCCACGACCAACAGTCGATAACCCTGTCGGGCTAAATCGAATGGTATTTTTTCGATTTGAGGCGCACCGGGATTTTTAAAATCGATGGAAACAATACCGCCGATGGCGCAGGCCATTTGATCCATTAATCCGCAGGGTTTACCGAAGAATTCGTTTTCCGCATATTGTCCGATTTGCGCAATCACATCGGCCGGAATTTCCCCTCGGTTGAACAGAAAATTAAAAATCGTGCCAATTAATACCTCGATTGCCGCCGAAGAACTAAGGCCGGAGCCGGGCAATACGGCGCTGTGGATGTAGGCCTGAAAACCTCCTACCTTAAAACCCATTTCTTTTAAACGATAGGCAATACCGCGAATCAAAGCGGCGGTGCTGCCCTTTTCCTGCGGGTGTTTTTGCAAATCGTCCAATTGCACCGTAAAGGGTTGCACAAAACCCTCGGAAAAAACAATCACGCGGGGTTCATGGTTTTCCGCCACCGCGGCTACGGCGTCCAAATTAACGCCCGCCGCCAGAACGCGTCCGTGATTGTGATCGGTATGATTCCCGCCGATTTCCGTACGCCCCGGCGTATTGAAATAGTAGCGAACGTCATGCCCGAACGTTTCCCGAAATTTTGCGGCTAAGGCCCTGTAACGCTGTCGTTGGCTTTGGATGGTCTTTACGCCGTCTTCGGCGTAAAGCGCCTCAAAATCTATTTGCCCCTGACGTAAATCCATGATGGTCTCCTTTTACAATGGCGCGGGTGACAAACGGCTGCAACCTGCGGACTGTTCAAACCGCAAGGCCCTTTCGACCCGCACCGTCGTAATCATAAGGTAAAAAAGCGGCCGCAGGGACCAATGCTCCCGCAGACCGCTTTAAAGCGATTACCAGAATACGGTGTACAAAACGGCCAGAATAATAAGGATGGCATACGCACTGATATTGAAAGCCGACCCGGTTTTAAAAGTGGCCGCCGTGAGCGGAATGCCCTTCGGATCGTCCACATCCCGGGAAGTGGTTAAGCTAACTCCCATAATGATGGCCATGGTAATGATGAGCGTGTAAAACATCTGATCCATCCACGGTAAATCCACCATGGGCAGTTTTAAAAACAAAGCAACAACGATGGACAGGGTAACCCCTACAATGGCTCCTTTGTTGGTGGTCTTTTTCCAGAACAGCCCCATTAAGAATACGGCCAAAATACCGGGACTGACCAACCCCGTGTATTCCTGAATGTACTGGAACATCTGCGGAATATTACCCAGTACGGGCGCCATGACGATGGCAATGAGCAGGGCAATGCCGGCCGTCAAACGCCCCACCAGAACCAATTGTTTTTCTGTGGCTTTTTTATTGATGTAGGGTTTGAAAATATCCATGGTAAAGATCGTCGAGGTGGAATTTAGCATGGAAGCCAACGACGAGATAATGGCCGCCGTTAAAGCCGCCAGAACCAGCCCTTTTAATCCCACGGGAATAAACTGACTGATTAACCAGGGATACGCTTTATCGTAGTTGATGCCGCCGCCTGCTTTTAAAAAGGCTTCGCGCACACCAGGAATGATTGTGGTTCCGGCCGGTTGCGTGAACAGGATGTAAGCAATAATACCCGGAATGACCACCAATACGGGAATGATCAACTTTAAAAATCCGGCAAAAGCCAAACCGTTTTGCGCCTCGCGCAACGACTTGGCCGCCAAGGCACGCTGGATGATGTACTGATTAAATCCCCAATAATACAAATTGGCTACCCACATTCCGCCGATTAACACGGCAATGCCGGGCAGGTTAAAAAACTGAGGATCGTTCCGTTTTAAAATCATGTGGAATTTTTCCGGTGCACTTTTCATAATATGTGCGAAACCGTGAATAATGCCCCCTTCCGGCGTAACGGCATTTAGAGCAATCAAAGTCGTTAACAAACCGCCGATCACCAGAAGAGCCACCTGCACCACATCTGTCCAGGCCACGGCCGATAAGCCGCCGTAAAGCGAATAGGCTGCCGCCACAAAGGCCAAAAATAAGATGGCGTAAATAATCATACTCCCGTCGCCGTTACCCACAATGGTATCGATGGCTTTGCCGCCCAAAAATAGCACGGAGGTTAAATTGACGAAAATAAACAAGGCAATCCAAAAAACGGCCAGAATGGTTTTCAGATCGGTACTGAACCGTTTTTCAATGAATTCGGGGATGGTGTACAGTTGCTTTTCGATGAAGATGGGCAGAAAATACTTGCCCACGATGAGCAGGGTTGCGGCCGCCATCCATTCGTACGAGGCGATGGCCAGGCCAATGGCAAATCCCGAACCGGACATGCCGATGAACTGTTCGGCCGAAATATTGGCGGCAATCAAAGAAGACCCGATGGCCCACCAGGGCAGGGCCTTGCTGGCTAAAAAGTAGTCTTCCGAATTTTTTTCGTGTCCTTTTTTGGTACGAGAGACCCACAATCCCAACAGCACGATGCCCAAGATGTAGCCGAAAAAGACAACGTAATCCATTACATCAAAACGCATGACAACTCCTTCGAAGTTTAATACGACTTACTCTGCTTGTGATATTTTAACCAGAGTGACCCCATGCTCCGGAATTGTTGTCTTAAAGTTGGAACTGAATATACCTAAATCCTGCTGTTTCCACAAGTCCCGTATCTTATTTTGTTTTCCGGCTCCGATTTTTAGCAAATTCAGCGTGTAGGTTTTCGTTTCCCGGCCCAAATTGAAAATGCCAACCGCCAAATTACCGTCGCTTAATTCCTTCTTGTAAACCTGAATGTCTCCATCCTTAATCACCGGAAGCGCTTGTTTGCCCAGGGCATCCTGATCCACCGCCAGCACTTCGTCATTGGTTAGCAAATTCAAAGTAAAATCGTCCAGACGCTGCAGATCACAGCCGATAAGCAAGGGCGCCGAAAGTAACGCCCACAAACTGACGTGCGTGTATTGTTCGTCCGGGGTTAAATGAGTGAGATGCAAATGTTCGCCCCAACCGACCCAACCGACCACCAGCATGTCCGGATCGTTCCAATGCCCGGGGCCGGCGTACGCCGCCGCCTGTTCCTGATGGAAACCAATGGATGCCATGCGATTCCAATCGTCCCAGATATCTCCGGTGGTGCGCCACAAATTACCGCCCACTTTGGCGCCCCATTCCCACACTTTTCCATTGCCGTATTCGCACAAAGAATACACGATGTCGCGCCGTACCTTTTGCAGCGCGCGATGCATTTTTCGGTAGGGCGGAATGAGCTCCCCGGGATCGTTTAGGTCTTTCATCAACTTACGGTACGAACACAAATCGTATTTCAGATAATCGATTCCCCAGCGGGCAAAGGTACGGGCATCCTGTTCTTCGTGCCCGTAGCTGGCCGTAAATCCGCCGCAAGTTAACGGGCCGGGCGAAGAATAAATTCCCAATTTCAAACCCAGAGCGTGAATCTTTTGGGCCAACTTTTTAATATCGGGGAATTTTTTATTGGTACGAATTTCACCGCGCGGCGTGCGCCCCGGTTCCCCGGAATCGCCCGGAATTTCCCAACCGTCATCGATATTGACATAGCTCCAGCCGTGATTGATTAAACCTTTTTCCACGAAAGCTCGGGCCGCCGCATACACGCGCTGCTGGGAAACGCTCAGGCCCCAGACATTCCAACTATTCCAGCCCATGGGAGGCGTTAAGGCAATTTGATCACCGATGACAATGCGCAAGGTTTTTCGTGCCTCGCCCAGGGCATTTCGGGCGCTAAGCATAACCTCGTAGGTACCTTTGCGGATGACCGTTCCCTGAATAATCCCGCTCTTTTCATCCAAATGCAAACCGGCGGGTAACCCTTGAGCGCCAAAGGTCATGGGACGTTTTCCAGTGGCGGCAATACGGTACAAAAAGGGATGTCCAGGCCGTTGGCCGTAAACGGGCGCGCCGTTGATCTGGGGCTGTTCTTTTTCGGGCGGCGTTAAGATGTAGGGTACTCCTTCGTTGATCTTGAGTAAATGCTTACTTTGCTCAAAGCGCACCACGTAGCGAATGGTAGTGGATTGTTTGGGCTCCGCAAAGCGGAACGTGAAATCCTGCGCGCTTTTTGGTTGCAGATGCAAGGGAACGTGTTTGGTTAAAACGGGCTTTTGCTCTATGTTGTTTTCCACCGTGATCTTTAAATTTCCGTCGATGGTGTATTTACCCGCTTTGTTACGCAAACGGAGGGATTTGCTCATCTTTCCGTTGTTTTTACCGAAAACACCGTTTCGGACATTCAGCTCAAGATACTCGCTGATATCCGGCATAGCCAGGTACAAATCCCCGGAATAAATGCCGCCCGGCCCGCCCCAATTGTAAACGCGAATCGCAATCACATTCGGCCGATCCCAGTGAATACGCGGATCATCAACGGCTAAGCTGTAGCGGCGTTCCACGTCCCAGAACGAATATTTTAGGTCTTTGAAAGCATTGCCGGGTTTGCTGGCCACAGGGACGTTGCGACCATTTTCCCCGATCAAGGCTCCGTTTAAAAATACCTGATCGAAGTCGTCGATTTTTCCCAGATGGAAAATGAGACTGTCGTTCAACGCAGCTTGTTTTTTAAGCTTAGAGGGAATAATAACCTTAATGCGATACCAGGCAAAGCCTTCATATTTGGGAAAGCCCTGCTTGTCCCAGGTCTTATCCACACCAATGCTGTCCCATTGGCTGTCGTCGAAATCGGGACGGGCAAAGATCAGGCTATCTTTATCGGTAAATTTCCAACCGGTTTTCAGAGGAATAATAAAAGGCTGTTTGGCCTTTGGAGTACAAGCCGCCATAAAAGTGATCATCACGCATAGAATTATTCCTTTGCCAATTTCAAACATGGTTTCCTCCTCCCGTCGGTTGATACCGGTTTTGACAAGGCGATGAATATCAGAGGCAAACCGCTTGTGCCGAGGTGTTTACTCACGTGTGCAAAAGCGATCCCTTTACCAATCATCATTGCTAAAATTGGTGAAACCTGCCATTCCCTAACACAATTTTAACAACATATTATTCAAAATTTTATTATTTTACAAAAAAAAGAGGAGAACAAATCCGTGCGCGTGCAAAAACAATGGCACATTCTTGTCGTTGATGACGAAACAGACATTTTGGAATTGGTTGAATTCAATTTAATGAAGCAGGGCTTTCGCACGATCAGCGCCAAAGACGGCGAACAGGCCTTGCAATTGGCCCGCAATGTAAAACCGGACGCCATTATTCTGGACTTGATGTTGCCGGGCATCAGCGGGCTGGAAGTTTGCCGTTCCCTGAAATCCGATAAAAACACCCGCGACATTCCCATTATCATGCTCACGGCACGCGGTGAAGAAGAAGACATTGTCAAAGGTTTGGAAACAGGAGCGGACGATTACGTGACCAAGCCTTTTAGCCCCAAGGTATTGGTGGCACGCCTAAAAAGCGTTTTGCGGCGCAACGAGCAAAACAAAAGCGATACGGACATTATCGATTATCAGGGAATCCGCATCGATCCGGGCCGCCGCAAAACCACGGTAAATGAGCGCGAAATAGAATTGACGTATTCGGAATTTGAGATTCTGCATTTTCTGATGCGCCACCCCGGCTGGGTGTTTACGCGCAGCGAAATCGTGGATAATGTGCATGGCGATAATTACCCCGTGACGGAACGTTCGGTTGACGTGCAAATTGTGGGATTGCGCAAAAAACTGGGAGCAGCGGGTAAGCTGATCGAAACGGTGCGGGGTGTGGGTTACCGCCTCAAAGACATCGAAGAATGAGGCATCATTTTAATAAAACCGTTTTGGCTCCGACTTCTGTAAAATCGGAACGTGTTATTTAAGTAAATTTCGGAAAGTATGGCTTGGTGTTTCGCTTAAAATTTAAAAAACTTTTTACGCAAATCTTTTTGACCTACCTGCTTTTGGTGGTTTTTTCCATTGTCATGCTGGCTTTCTACGAACAGCATGTCCAAAGCAAATTTTATCAAAAGGAATTGAAAAGCGATTTAACCTCGCGGGCCAACCTGGTGGCTTCGGCTTTAAAAAACACCCCGTGGAACAACGGAACAAGTCTGGATTCCCTGATCCGCATTTTAAGCCGCAACGGACACGTGCGCATCACTTTAATCCGCAGCGACGGTAAAGTGCTTAGCGATTCGCATAAAGAAGCGGCCCTGATGGATAACCACGCCCAACGTCCCGAAATTGTGCAAGCGCGCCAAACCGGTCGCGGATATTCCATGCGTTACAGCCACACCCTGCACAAAGAATTGGTTTATCTGGCCATTCCGTTGAAAGAAAAAGGCCGCACCATCGCCTTTTTACGGGTTGCCCTGCCCTACGCTTCCTATCGCCAATCGCTGCGTGATTTGCAACGGCACTTTTTGTTCGGTGGCTTTTTCGTGATCATTTTGACCGCTCTGATCAGCTACTTTACCTCACGCCGTATCAGTCAGCCGCTGGAAGAAATCAAGCAGCGCGCCCAGCAGTTTGCACACGGAGAATTCAGTTCGCCCTTACCCGAAAAAGGTTCTCAGGAAATCCGTACCCTGGTGCGCACCCTTAATGCCATGGGCAAGGAAATCGATCGGCGCATCAAAACCATTTCCCTGCAACGCAGCGAACGGGAGGCCATGTTCCGCAGCATGCAGGAAGGCATTATTGCCGTGGATCATAAAGAGCGCATCATTTTACTAAATCCGGCCGCCCGTAATTTTTTTGCTATTTCCGAGGAAAAGCCGGAGAAGAAAAAAATCAATCAGGTATTAAAACACAAGGATATTCTCGAATTCATCCGGCACGCGCTGCATCGCAAGGCCTATCTGGAACAGGAAGTGACCATTCAGGAATTTGCCAAGCGCTATTTTCGATTTTCATCGGCGCCCCTTTTGGCCGAAAACGGGCAGAATTTGGGCGTACTGATTGTGGTCAACGATGTTACGAAACTCATTCGTCTGGATCGCATGCGGCAGGACTTTGTGGCCAATGTTTCCCATGAACTAAAAACCCCCATCACCACGATTACCGGCTATGTGGAAACCTTGCGTGACGAAAATTTGGACGAGGCCACGCGGCGCCGATTTCTGGATGTGATTGCCCGCAATAGCGATCGCATGAACGCCATTATTAACGATTTGCTGCAACTTTCTCGTCTGGAACACGGCGGTGATCAAATGGAAAAACACCCGCAACGGCTCCATCCGATTTTAAAAGAAGCCGTGGCCACTTTCCAAAAAGCAGCCGAGAAAAAGAACATTACCTTAACCCTGAACAGTGATGAAACCATTCGCGCCACCGTTAACGGCCCCCTGTTAAGTCAGGCCGTGACCAACCTTTTGGACAATGCCATTAAATACAGTCCGGAAGGCGGACAGGTTGCGGTTTCTTTGTTTCGCTCTCAAAACACCATTCGTATTGCCGTTAAAGACACCGGCGTGGGCATCGATCCCAAATATCATCAGCGCATTTTCCAACGCTTTTACCGCGTGGACAAGGCCCGCAGTCGTCAATTAGGCGGGACCGGTTTGGGCCTTTCCATCGTCAAACATATCGTCCTGGCCCACAACGGATTTGTGAAGGTGGAAAGCAGCACGGGCCGTGGCAGTACCTTTACCATTGTTCTCCCGGACGAATCATCCTTTACCGGAAACAAAAATTCCTGAGGCCGTCCTTTCTTGTCCTGATTAGCGATCTTCCATCCGAGCGTTTTTTCCCCTACTTAATCAAAATATTCTTTTGTAGAATCTAACGCTTTAGCCTGCGAAAATTTTTGTGCCACGGTTGGATGAATT
>CAZHIZ010000061.1:14346-18052 GCA_964532875.1 uncultured Caldithrix sp.
TTTTTATCTTTTTCATTTGTCTTGAATTAAGTTAAGGGTTCAAGTGTCCTCGTACCACTTTTTCTCTTACAACATTAAACCATTTACTCTTTTTTATTTTTTATTTTGTATTTTGTATTACTTCCCCTAATCGCGGTTTTTAGATGAAATAGATTTTTGGGTTGGGCTTTGCTGCCTTGGGAATATTGGCCCCGGTATCGCTGTTTTAATAACTGACGAAAGGATGAAATCATGCACACCATACTCGGTTCGGGCGGGGCGGTCGGACAGGCCCTGGCCCGGGCTTTAAAAGAACAGAACAAACCCGTGCGCCTGGTTAGTCGCCGGCCCGTTGCGGTTCATGCGGACGACCAATTATTTCCGGCCGATCTGCAACAAGCCGAAGCCGTACGACAGGCGGTGGCCGGATCACAAGTCGTTTATTTGACCGTCGGCTTGCCTTACAATACCAAGCTCTGGCAAGCGAGATGGCCGCTTTTTATGCGTAACACCATTGAGGCTTGTAAACAGGAAAAGGCCAAGCTGATATTTTTCGATAATGTGTACATGTACGATCCCGAGGCTGTGCCTCACATGACGGAATCCGCACCGCTCAACCCCAAAAGCCGCAAAGGTGCCGTGCGCGCTGCCGTTGCCAACATGCTCTGGCAAGCGATTGAAAACGGCGAGGTGACGGCGCTTATTGCTCGTTCCGCCGATTTTTACGGGCCTTCGATTCAGGGCACCAGTTTGCTGACGGAGATGGTTTTTAAACCGCTGTCCAAAGGCAAGAAGGCACTGTGGTTTGCTTCGGTGCATTACAAACACTCCTTTACGTACGTTCCCGATGCCGCACGCGCCATGGTTTTGCTGGGCGATACGCCGCAGGCGTTTAACCAGGTTTGGCATTTGCCCACCGCCCCCAATCCTTTAAGCGGTGAGGAATGGATTCGGGCCGTAGCCCGCGCTTTGGGCAGCAAAGCCGCCTATCGCGTTCTTAGCAAAAACATGATCCGTATGGCCGGTTTGCTAAGTCCCTTGTTGCGCGAAATGCCCGAAATGTGGTACCAGTACGATCGTGATTACGTATTCGACAGCAGCAAATTCATTTCTCAATTCCATTTTAAACCGACCCCTGCAACGGAAGGCATTCGCGCAGTGGCCCGAGCGGATTTTAACCGCTAAATTTTCACACGATGAGCAAAACAGAAAGCACGGAAAATTCTCATGAGTTTAACCCTTGACGAACAAATTTACGAGGCACTGCCCTTTTTAAAAGCGGCTTCCAGGCAATTTTTAAGCGCTTTTCAAGAAGAAGCCACGCGCCACCAGGTGCCTGCCGGAAAAATTCTTTATTGGGAAGGCGATCATTGTTCCGCTTTACCCATTGCCCTTTCGGGCCAATTTCGCGTTTTCAAAACCGGAGAGAACGGCAGCGAGATTACCCTTTACCGCTTTGCCAAAGGCGAGAGTTGCATTTTAACCACTTCCTGTATTTTCAGTAAAGGAGAATTCCCGGCCGTGGCCAAAGTGGAAATAGCCGGCGAAATTTTGCTGGTAGCGGCCAATACCGTACGGCTGTGGATGAACACCTTTTCCGAATGGCAACAATATCTTTGCAGTCTGTTCGGCAGGCGCCTGGCCGATACGATTGCACTGGTCGAAGAAATCACCTTTAAGGGTATGGACAAACGCCTTGTCCGCTTTCTGCTAAATCGCGCGGAAAACGGTGAAAGTCAAATTGACCTGACTCATCAGAAAATCGCTTACGAATTGGGTACGGCACGCGAAGTAATCAGCCGTATTTTAAAAGATCTGGAAATGCAAGGGATTCTGACCCTTTCGCGCGGCCATATTAAGATTGTTAACCGACCTGCCTTAAAAAGCCTTCTAAAACGCGGACAAATGTAACATTGTTACAGACTAAGCCCTTTTTGTTTTTTATCTTTTAATCAGAATAAAGAAATAGGAACGTTCATTTCAATAAAAACGGAGGTTACACAATGGAGAAGAACGTGGGAAAAATCGACAAAATCATTCGCATCATCTTCGGCTTCATCATCCTTGGTTTGGGAATTTATTATAAAAGTTGGTTGGGCGCCCTGGCTATCGTTCCATTCTTTACGGCATTAACCAGCTGGTGTCCGCTTTATCTGCCCTGCCATATTAAAACCAACCAATCGGATGGTTAATCGGCAATTTAATCAAACAAATCAGGAGGGCTTATGCGCGTCAAATCGGTATTTGTTTTATTACTGTTCGTCATGAGCAGTACACTGTTCGCCCAAAAGTACATCATTATCGGCTGGAACGATTTGGGCATGCATTGCAGCAATAAAGATTTTTCCACCCTGGCTATTTTGCCTCCTTACAACAACATTTACGCCCAGGTCATTCAAGTGGGTGATGCCGACCATAATCCGCAGATTGTTACCAACAATATTCGCGTCACGTATGAGATTCCGGGTAATACCTATTCGGTGGGCAAAACCAATTTCTGGGATTACGAAGATCAATTGTTCGGGGTGAATCTTGATCCCAATATCGGTCTGGAAGGCAACGGTTTAAGCGGCGACATGACGGCAACGGACAATTATTTTTCCGTGAAAGGCGTCCCTTTAACTCCTTACACCGACGCCGATCTGCAACATGAAGACCCCTTCCAGCTCGGTTTGCTCAAAGCGTTTGATGCCAACCATCAGCTTTTGGCCAGTACGCAACCGGTGGTGCCGGTTTCCAATGAGATCAACTGCGTCAGTTCCGGTTGCCACAGCAGCGAGCAACAAATTTTGAACGAACACGAGCGTGAAGGCGGATTCGATCCCAACAACACGCCTATTCTGTGTTCCGATTGCCATGCGGACAACGCCCTGAACAAACCCGGCAAACCGGGAGTGCCCTCTCTTTCCGAAGTGATCCACAAAGAGCACGGCGAAAAGACCAACGATTGTTACAAATGTCACCCCGGCCCCAACACCCAATGTTTGCGCGGAGTAATGAAGACCCAGCATAATTTTGTCTGTCAGGACTGCCACGGGGATGTGCGCCATGTGGGAGAATCCATTAAAAACGGGCGGGAACCCTGGGTAGACGAACCTTCCTGCGGAGCTTCCAACTGCCACGGCTCCACCTATGCCGAAGAAAGCGGAAAATTATTTCGGGAATCGCGCGGGCACGGCGGATTGTATTGCAGCGCCTGTCACGGTGAGCCCCATGCCATTGTACCCAGCGGCAACGATCGGGACAACGTGCAGAACACCGATTTGCAGGGCTATGCCGGCACGCTGGACAAATGCTCCGTTTGCCACGGCACCACGCCCAAAGGCCCGGGTCCGCACGGTATTGTTTCCACCCTGGTGCAGGCGAATGAGCGACTTGTTCCGCAAAAGAATGAATTGCAGCAAAATTATCCCAATCCCTTTAACCCGAGTACGACCATTCCTTTTACTATCAAACAGGCGGGTTGGGTACATTTAGATGTTTACAACCAGTTGGGTAAAAAAGTATTCACGGTTTTGAATGCCTATTTTCAGCCCGGTTCTTTTACGGCCAAATTCAATGCGCAATTCCTGTCATCCGGTGTGTATTATTATCGCTTAACGATCGGAAATTTCAGCCAGACCCGAAAGATGTTTTTTCTGCGCTAAGGCGCCTCCTTCGAAACACACAGCGTCATCGGTACCCTCATTTGGCGGGCCGATGGCGCTTTTGCAATACCTGCGCAACC
>CAZHIZ010000062.1:0-14614 GCA_964532875.1 uncultured Caldithrix sp.
ACGACAACAATCACCACAACACGGTGGGATATGCGTCGCCCCTACCGCCTATTCGGAATCGATTTTCAAATAAACGCTACCATCTTTTTCGAATACGGGATAGGTGGGTATTTTTAAATTGGGATTTCCGCTAAATGCCCCGTCCGCCAACCGGAAACGCCATCCGTGGTACAAACAGATAATTTGTCCGTTGTGTACGGCGCCGTCGCTTAGCGGTGCACCTTGATGCGGGCAAACATTGCGTAGGGCGTACAGGGTGTTTTTGTGGCGCAAAACAACGATTTTTTTGCCGTTCAAAACAAAGGCCCGGGTTCTTCCCTCCTTAATGTCAGTACTTCTGGCAATTTTAACGGCACCAGTGTTCATAGTTCAATTTCTTCTCCCAGGCGATAGCCCTTGTCTGTTTCGATCACACGTCCGGCGGCATGGAAGGGATCGTGTTCGAATACCAGAATCCAGTTTTCTTTTACAGCCTGGGGCAAAAGCCGTTTTTTCTCTTCCAGCGTAATTAAAGGATTGTTGTCGTAAGCCATGATGTACGGCAATGGAATGTGAGATGCCGTGGGGATGAGATCGGCACAATAGAGTAGCGTATATTGCCCGTCCGAAATTTTGACCAATTGCATGCCGTGGGTGTGTCCGAACATGACTAATAATTCGATGCCCGGGAATAGTTCTTTAGGTCCGTCCAATTCCACCAGTTGGCCGCTTTCCTTAACGGGTGCAAAATTTTCAGGCATGTAACTGGCGCGGTCTTTTTCGCTGGGGTTATTTGCCCAATACCATTGTTCTCCTTGCACATAATATTTGGCCTTTGGAAAGGTGGGAACTAATTTACCTTCACGGATAGTCGTTGCCCCACCGGTATGATCGAAATGCAGATGGGTAATAATAACATCGGTCACGTCTTCTACGGAAATGCCGTGCTTCTGCAAGTCTGTTTCCAGATCGTGTTCTTTATGATCCACATTGTAAATCTTGCTGAGTTTTTCATTTAATTTGCGACCAACGCCGGTATCGACTAAAATCAAACGATCTTCTCCTTTGATCACCATAGTGCGCATGGCTAAAACAATGCGGTTCAATTCATCGGCCGGATTGGTTTTGCTCCATAATACTTTGGGAACCACGCCGAACATGGCTCCGCCATCCAGGCTGACATACCCCGTATGAATGGTAAAAATTTCGTATGCTCCGATTTTCATGGTTGCCTCCCGTGCAAAAGATAGTGTTTGGTGTAAATTGAAACGTCGTAGCGGCGTTTAATATTTCAAATGATGGTCAAACCACGATTCGGTCAGGTCGCGGGCGATGAAATAGGCTTCGCTGCCCACTTCAAACGGGTGCCGGATGCCGAAAGTGTGGTCGGTTTCTTCGAGAATTTCCAATCGTTTGGAAGGAGCACCGCAATTTTCGAATAATAGTTTGCTCTCTTCCGGCGGAACGGTTTTATCCGCGTCTCCGTGAATGAACAAGGCGGGTGTCTCCAGTTCCTTGATGCGTTCCGGCAAGTTGTATCGCTCGTTATTTTCTTGCAAATCCTGATAGTAGGACCAATTGACCCTTAACGGTTGTTTGACAAACTTGCTTTGTACTTCCAAATATCCCTGTTCCTGCCATTGTTTTAGTTCTTCTTGAGAATAGCGGAATAAATTACCCACAGTTGCCCAGGTAACCACTGCTCCGATCGCATCATGGAATTCAAGAGCGGAAAGCAGTGCAACGGCTCCGCCTCGGCTGTAACCTAAAATACCGATACGCTCGGGATCGATCACCTGTTTGCCGATCTTGCCGTTTAAAACGGCCTCCAGTACCATGCGCACGTCCGAAAGTTCCTGAGAAATGGTATTGGAGGCAAAGGCCTCAAACGCCGTAAAAGTTTTCCCGTCTGCACCGATGCCATTTTTGGAAAAGTTCATGTTGAGCGTAACGTAATCGCTTCGTGATAGTGATGTGGCCAATTCCGGCAGGAAGCCCCAATCTTTAAATCCTTTGAAACCATGTAGAATAATGATGAGCGGCGCCCGGCTGGTGCCTTCGCTGTACCTTAAATCAAAATGAATGACCGAGTCCGTATGATTTGCTACGGAAAGTAAACGGCGGATCATAGCAATTCTCCAAAAATATGAACGACGAAACAATTTTTTGAAAAATTTTTCTAAAAGGCAATTTACAATACATTGTACGGGTCGATTGTGTTTATGCTACAGTTGAAAGGATGCGGGTGGATATCGCAAAGGTTTAAGATCGTATTCATAACTTTAAAACCGTTTGACAAAACGTGCTATTTTTTCTACTTGCTCATCGGTTAGCCGGGGCAGCGCAGGCATTTTACCACGCCCGTTGCGGATAATTGAGCGGATTTGTTCTTCTGACAGGCCGTTGTTGATTAAAGACGGATTGCCGTTTAAGCCGTTTCCGGAGGTGCCATGGCAGGAAGCACAGTTGTGCACATACAAAAGCATGGCTTGTTGATCGCCCATTGCCTGATCGGGGCTTGTGCTATTTCGAGAAGCATTGACCGGGTTGCTCATAATCAAATAACCGGCTATAACAATCAAGGCCACAATCATGAAGGCTGCAAAGAATACAAACGGTTTATTTTCCAACAGACTCTCCGATTTGTTTGGTGCTTTTTACTTTGGTATTCATCGTTCTGCATGTTACTCATGCTTATTTTAATTTAATAAAAACGGATTAAAAATCAAAGCGTTCGATATTTGAATTCGATTCGTATTTTTGCCCAATCTTTCTTATTTTAAGGCGGTCGGGTGGGGGAATTAATAAGCTCTGTCGGATGTTTTATTTCGGAACGGGTTGATGGGATCGGCCCGGGATCAATAAAATCTTTAATTGTGTGGTTTTGGCGAGGAACTCATGAAAGCGGAAGAATTATTTCATAAAATTTACCAAACAGCGGAACGGTTGAATTATCAAATCTTTGTAGTCGGCGGGTATGTGCGCGATAGACTTTTGGGAAAGCGGGTTAAGGATATCGATTTTGTGGTGGTGGGTGATGCCATGAAATTTGCCGACGCTTTAAAGGAAGATTTACATTTGCGCACGATGGTGCGTTACCCGCGTTTCGGGACCTTTATGGCCCGCTATTACGGATATCAGTTGGAATTTGTCAATGCGCGCGCGGAATCGTATCGTAAGGATTCGCGTAAGCCGGTAACCAAACAGGCCGATCTGTACACGGATTTAAGCAGGCGCGATTTCACTATTAACACGCTGGCCATGGATATTTCGCCCGAGCATTTCGGCAGGATCATTGATATTTTTCATGGTCGCGACGATTTGCAAAAGGGCATTATTCGTACGCCGTTAGATCCCGTGCGTACGTTTTCGGATGATCCGCTGCGTATGCTGCGGGCCATTCGTTTTGCCACTCAGCTCGATTTTACGATTGAAGAAAAGACGTTTGAGGCCATTCGCCGTAATGCCCGGCGTCTGTCCATTGTTTCCCAGGAACGCATCACGGACGAATTCAATAAGATTCTCATGGCGCCCAAACCGTCAAAGGGGTTGAAATTGTTGGATGAAAGCGGCTTGTTGAATGTCTTTTTCCCGGAATTGGCGGGTTTGAAAGGGGTTGAGCAACGTAAAGGATTCCACCATAAGGATGTATTTTATCATACTCTGGAAGTGGTGGATAATGTGGCCGCCAAAGGAGCGGACTTAAAGTTACGTCTGGCTGCACTTTTACATGATATCGGTAAACCGGCGACCAAACGTTTTGACGAGCAGGCCGGATGGACATTTCACGGTCATGAGGTAGTGGGGCAAAGGATGGCCAAGAAAATTTTACGCCGTTTTAAATATTCTCATGAGATCGTGGACTATGTTTGTAAGCTGGTAGGTTTGCATTTACGGCCTATGGCTTTGGTCGGCGAAGAAGTTACGGATTCGGCCATTCGACGGCTTATTTTTTTGGCTGGTGATGATTTGGACGATTTGATGACCTTGTGCAAGGCCGACATTACTTCCAAGATTCCTCAGAAGGTAAAACGCTACTTGCAGAACTACGATTACGTTTTAAAACGTATTAATGAGGTGGAGGAGCGGGATCGCCTGCGGAATTTTCAACCGCCGGTGGATGGCCATGAGATTATGGAACGATTCGGTTTGCCGCCGGGTCCGCAGGTGGGTAAGATCAAGAAATTTATTTTGGAGGCGATTTTGAACGGGGATGTGCCCAATGAGCACGATGCCTGTTTGGAATACATATTGAAACATAAGGAGACATTGTTGGAGAGTGACTCGGGAGATGGTGCCCGTGGGGGAACCGTTTAAACGGTTTTTTTACTCCTTCAAATGCCCGAGTCCCCATAAGAAATCGTTTAAACGATTTAATCGGCCCCGGTAACCTGAAAATCCGGAATTAAATTTGAGCCAGAACCGACACTTGGCTCTCTAAAAGTGATGTAAGCACAATTTTATTGAATTTTTTTTATTCCGCTTTGTATTAATAGCAACTTTTGCTAAAATTACACGTTAATACAGTCTTGTAAAATGAAAAGGGAAGGAATGGATAATGCCAGGTCAAGACAACAATTTTATTCCCCATGAAAATAATCTACCGGAAACTCAGCCCGGAACAATGGAAAACGAAGAAAATCTAAGCCCATTGCAGAAACTTATTTACATTTTTACCAATCCCACAAAAACATTAACTACTCTGCGCAACAATCCCACGTGGGTGTTGCCTTTATTGCTCATTATGCTTATGACGGTGGCTTTTACCATTGTCACGAAAGATTTGATGATTGAATATCGTAAAGAAATCATTTTAAATTCCGACAAAATACCGGAAGAGCAAAAAGACCTGGCTTTGGAACGTCTTGATAATATGTCGCCAAAGGCATTTTACATTCAAAGTATTGGCGGCGGTCTCGTCGGATTGGTTTTGGTGTACCTTTTTGCTGCCGGTGTATTCATCGTTGTGGGCAATTTCATTTTGGGCGGCAAAGCCACTTTCAAACAAATTTTTGCCCTCTATGTTTGGGGTAACATGGTCTCTTTGATCGAATTACCCGTAAAAGCCGGCATGGCACTGGCCAAAGGATCGGCACAGGTTTACACCAGTTTGGCGGTTTTCATGGACCCGTCGAAAAGCAAAACGATTTTGTTCCAAATTTTAAATGCAGTCGATATTTTCAATATTTGGCGCATTATTCTTTGGTCTATCGGGTTCGCCCTTATCTACCGTTTTAGCCCTAAAAAATCGTACATCGCTGTTATTTCCATTTACCTGTTTTACATTCTATTAAGCATAGGTTTGGGGCGTTTGTTTATTTAAAAATCAAAGGAGTTTAACAATGAGGCACGCGATGTTACGCGCCGGAATGATTGTTTCCATATTTTTCGCTATCGGCTTCGTCCATGCGGCTCAGCCGCAGGATTCGACAACAACGCCGTTAACCCTTGAACAATGCATTCGTTTGGCTTTGCAAAATAATTATACGATTCATAATTCGTATTACATGAAAAAATCGTCCGACTACGATGTCCTTAAAAGTTACAAGGGGATTCTGCCCACCGTCAATGTCTCTGCCGGCCAAGGCAAAGTGGAAAACGGCCCTTCGGAATATTTAAGCAATGAACCCGTGGGAATCGATAACGAAGGTAATGTCATCTATGAACAGAGGACGCGTAAACTGCCTCGTACAACCCGTTCTTCCAGCTCGGCCAGTTTGTCCATTAGCCAAACCTTATTCGATGGTGGAATTTGGTGGAATCAAATCCGTAAAAGCAAAGCCGATAACAAAGCTTCTCAATATCAGTACGAAAGTGATCGTAATTCCATTATTCTTCAGGTGCAGCAGGCCTATTTCGATTTAATCAAACAACAGAAATTATTGGAAGTGTACGAACTGGCCATTCAACGCAGCCAGGCCCAGCTTGATCGTGCCCAGAGCATGTACCACTTAGGCGCAACCGCACGCATCGATGTATTCAGGGCTAAAGTAAATCTGGGCAATGATCGTATCAATTATTTGAATCAAAAGAATGTGGTTTCGGAAGCGCGTAAAAAACTCAATATTTTATTGGGGCGCGATCCGTTAACTCCCATCTCGGTCAAAA
Source organism: uncultured Caldithrix sp. (assembly GCA_964532875.1). Classification (GTDB taxonomy): domain Bacteria; phylum Calditrichota; class Calditrichia; order Calditrichales; family Calditrichaceae; genus Caldithrix. Next base: position 6,088 of record CAZHIZ010000062.1, read on the forward strand.
CCGAGGTGAATATTAACCGCAGCCTTCCGGCTTTGGACGAAATCGTTCAAACGGCCATGCAACACCAGCCGCAACTCAAAAAAGACCTCATGGACTTACAAGCCCGTACGCTTACTGTTCGCATGGCCAAAGGCCTTAATTTTCCGCGTATTTCCGTTTATCTCAATTATGACCGTTTTCATGAAAATACAATTAAGGTATTTTCCGATTATGATCAAAACTATCAATTGCGTTACGGATTAAATGTTTCTTTTAATTTATTTAATGGATTTTCGGATTATGCGGACATTCAAAAAGCGGAATTGGGCCGCAAAATGGCCATGGAAGCGCTTGAAAATTACAAACGAACTTTAAAATCGCAAATTCATAAAACCTACATGAGTTACAAATCTACACTGGAAATGATTAAAATCAATAAAGAAAATTTGGATGCGGCCAAAGAAGAACTGCGTTTAGCCGAAGAGCGATATCAGATAGGGGCCGGTACCGCTTTGGATGTACGCGATGCACAGGTGAATCTAACGCGGGCAGAAGAAACGCTGGTTTCTACAGAATATCAGGCTCAGTTGCTACTGGCCGAACTGGATAACCAAATGGGCTTAACATACGCCAAAATTAAAGATAAGATCGCAAAATAATTAAAAACGTACGAAGGTACGGGAGAAATTTAGAATGAAAAAGTATTGGATTACAGGTGGAGTTGTTCTGATAATCGTTTTACTGGTTATTGCCAATATTGCCAAAAAGGACAACGGTCCGGAGGTAATGACCGAAAAAATCGTTCGGGGAACGGTACAGCAAAAGGTGACTGGTTCCGGGCAAATTAAACCGGCTACTCAGGTGAAGGTCAGCGCACAGGTTGCCGGTAAAATTATTCGTATTTATGTGAAAGAAGGGGATGCCGTCAAAAAAGGCCAGTTGCTGGTTGAGCTGGATCCGCAAAAATACAAAGCGGCCGTGGAACGTGCACAATCATCGCTTTTAGCGGCCAAAGCCAATGAAAAAAAAGCTAAAAGCGATTTCGACCGCACCAAAGAACTCTATCAAAAACATCTGATATCCGAAGCCGACCTTGAAGCCGCCGAAGCCAATTACGAAGCGGCCATTAGCAATCGCATGCAAGCCGAAGCCTCTTTAAAAGAAGCCCAGGACGCCCTGGACAAAACCATGTTGTATGCTTCGATGGACGGGGTAGTAACCAAAGTCAATAAAGAAGAAGGCGAGATGACGCTCGGGGCTCAATTTCAGGAAGATGTCATTTTAATCGTTTCCGATTTATCCGTCATGGACGCCGTGGTGGAAGTGGATGAAAACGATGTGGTTAATATTGAAAAAGGCGATTCGGCTATTGTGGAAGTGGATGCCTTCCCCGATACGACCTATCGCGGCGTGGTAACCAAAATATCGCACTCGGCTATTACCAAAGGTTTGGGCACGGCCGAGCAGGTAACCAATTTTGAGGTGACCGTTACTCTGCAAAAACCGGATCCGCGTTTTCGGCCCGGCATGAGTACCACGGTGGATATTTTAACCAAACGTCTGGACCATGTGTTGAAAGTGCCTATTCAGGCCGTAACGGTTCGCTCCCAGGGAGAAATAGATAAGGCTCTTCATAAGGGTAAAAAATTGCGCAAAGAAAACAAAGAAGAAAACGATGAGACCTTTCAGGAGAAAAAACAAAAGATGAAAGAAGTCGTCTTCATCGTTAAAGACGGAAAGGCACGTTTGCGCCCTGTCAAATTGGGTATCAGCGACGATACGCATTACGCCGTTCTCAGTGGCCTGAAGGAAGGCGACGAAGTAATTACCGGGCCTTTCCGTTTGCTCAACAAAACCTTAAGAGACGGGCAAACCGTGCGGGTAAAAAATAAAAAAAGGAATAATCGCTGATGCTAATTCGAATTGAGAATTTGAGTAAAGTCTATCAGTTAGGCCAGGTGCAGGTACGCGCTCTAAATAAAATAAATTTGACCATTCGGCGCAATGAATATGTGGCCATCATGGGGCCCAGCGGTTCCGGGAAATCTACGTTAATGAATATCCTGGGCTGTTTGGACGTACCCACCGAAGGCCGGTATGTTCTCAACGACCAGGATGTGAGCCATTTGACCGATGACGAGTTAGCCCGTATTCGAAACAAAGAAATCGGTTTTGTCTTTCAGACATTTAATTTATTGCCCAGGGCAACGGCTTTACATAATGTGGAATTACCGCTCATTTACAACGGGACTCCGCGCATCCGTCGTCGGGAAATGGCCATGGAGGCTTTGGAACGCGTGGGGCTGGCCGACCGGGCTTTCCACCGTCCCAGTGAACTTTCGGGGGGGCAGCGCCAGCGTGTAGCCATTGCCCGTGCTTTAATCAACAACCCATCCTTAATTTTGGCCGATGAACCGACAGGGAATTTGGATTCCAAAACCGGTGAAGAAATTATGCAGATTTTTAACGAATTGAATGAAGCGGGCAACACCATTGTACTGGTTACCCATGAAGAAGATATCGGACGGCGCTGCAAACGTTTAATCCGCTTGCTCGATGGTGAAATCATTAAAGACGAAATGAATTGATGCGCTTATGCTGGTAGCCTTTTCTCGAATCGGTGAATATGTGGCCATGGCCTGGCAGGCCCTGATTTCGCATAAAATGCGGACTTTCCTCACCACCCTGGGCATTCTCATTGGGGTAACGACCATCATTACCATTTGGACGACTATCGAAGGCCTCAACCAATATGTCTTTGGCCAATTGTCCAATATCGGCGCGAATACCGTGTATGTACAGAAGTTCCCCTGGGTCATTAAGGGAAATTTTTGGAAATATCGCAATCGTAAGGAAATCACCTACAAAGAATATCAGGCCTTGGAGAAAAATTGTACCCTGGCCGATCATATTTCTCCCGAAATATTTGCCATGCGCGATATCCGGTACAAAGATAAAAAATTCAGCAATATTTTTGTCATTGGTACAAACGAAGAATACGCCTACACGGCCAATATGGCCCCGAGACTGGGCCGTTTTATCACCGCATTGGATGTTCGGAACAGTCGCTATGTTTGCGTCATCGGGCAGCAAATTGCCGATCACTTGTTCGAAAAAGAAAATCCCCTTGGTAAACGCATGCGTATCGGCGATAATAAATACACGGTGGTTGGTGTTCTGGAAAAAAAGGGTAACTTTTTCGGTCAGAGTATGGATAACTTCATCATTGTCCCTTTTACCACCTTTCGGCATGTGTACGGCGGACACCGCGGTATGCGTATCGGCATCATGACCAACCGACCCGAACAACTGGCGGCTTTAAAAGACCAAATCCGTGGCATTTTACGGCGTGTGCGCAAGTTAAGGCCACAGCAGCCGGATGATTTTGCCATTAACCAACAAAACATGCTTACGGATTTGTACAAAAATTTAACCACCACTTTGTTTGCCATCGTCTTTATCATCGGGGGCATTTCATTGGTTGTCGGTGGTATCGGCATCATGAATATCATGTTGGTTAGCGTGGCCGAACGTACCCGTGAAATCGGCATTCGCAAAGCCATCGGGGCCAGCCGAAAAAATATTTTAAGCCAGTTCTTGCTGGAATCGATTGTCATTGCCTCGCTCGGCGGGGCCATTGGAATTTTACTCGGATATATTGCGGGCAGCATCATTTTGTCGCAAATGAATTTAAGTACGGGAGTTTCCCTAACCTCCATTGCCATCGGATTCGGCTTTTCCACTACGGTTGGTGTGTTAGCCGGATTTTATCCGGCGTACAAAGCAGCGAGTCTGAATCCCATAGAATCCTTGCGGTATGAATAGCACAGAGAAACGGAGTCGATTGAAATCATGCTCTTGAAAGAAAATTTACATATTGCCATCGATCAGATAAAAGCCGGGAAAATGAGGTCGTTTTTAACGACCCTGGGTATTACGATCGGCATCGGGACCGTCATTTTTATCGTAGCGATTTTGGAAGGCTACAATCATTCCATTGAAAAACGCCTGAATATTCTGGGCGCTAATACGTTTCAGGTGCAACGCGAAGAGGTTTTTACGGGTATTCAGATCGGTTTTCGTAAAAGAAAAGAACGCAAACGATTGGACAAATCCTTGGCAGAGGCCATTCGCAGAAACTGCGACTTGGTGCAAGCCGTTAGTGCCGAGGTGTGGAAAAATGGCGTGGCTGTAAAATTTAAGGATAAGGCCACCAATCCGGTCATGAAGCTTGGCGGTACCGATGAATATTATTTTTTGGTAAACGGCTATTTTGTAAGCGAAGGTCGTACGCTGACGCCCGAAGATGTGCGTTTCCACCGGCATGTGGCCGTAATCGGTATGGACATCGTTGAAGAGCTGTTCCCGTTCGAAGACCCCCTGGGCAAAACCATTAAAGTGGAAGGCAAAAAATTTGAAGTGATCGGTGTCTTGGAAAAAATGGGCAGTGCCACCTTTGGTCAAAGTCGCGATAACCGCATTCTGATTCCCATTACGACTTTTGAAGACATGCTGGGTAGAAAACGATCCTGCAGTTTTGTGGTTATGGTCAAAAGCGGGGTGGAAATGCAGGCCGCCATGGACCAGGTGATCGGTTTGCTGCGCAAAGAGCGCAAAATACCCCCGGGCAAAGAAAATGATTTTTCCATTTTGACCAACCAAACACTGACGCAATCGTTTAACAACATTGCCACCAAAGTAAAATTGGGCGGCGTGCTTTTGGGGTTAATCTCACTTTTGGTGGGTAGTATCGGTGTCATGAACATCATGTTGGTTACGGTTACCGAACGCACGCGTGAAATCGGCATTCGTAAAGCGGTTGGCGCCAAACGCTCGGTTATTTTAAGCCAGTTTTTAATGGAAGCGACCATGCTCTCTTTGGTCGGCGGTTTAATGGGATTGTTCATAGGATTTGCATTGGCCGGGGTGGTTAGTGTGTTCCTTAAAATAGCTTTTATTGTGCCCGTTTGGGCAGTGCTCAGCTCATTGATTGTTACCTCACTGGTCGGTGTGGTGGCCGGTTTGTATCCGGCGCAAAAGGCAGCCAAAATGGATCCCATTTTAGCCCTGCGCTACGAATAATATTCTTCTCCACTGGAAAAAGATAATCCTTTCTCTTTTTGCAGGTAGATTTTAATCGTAAAAAAGTAAATTATTTTTGCGGAAAGTTTTTGTAATTTTTCCCCATCCTGTCTTTACTTATCTTGTTTTCCCTTGTAATTTAAGGCCGAAAAAAAGCAAAAGGATCGTAAGATGTTTAAACAAATGATGGCGGGACTTTTCCTTGCCGTGATTGCCGCATTAAGCCTTAAGGCCCAAAATAATCCCGTGCAATTGGATTTTACCCAATACGTTAATCCGTTTATCGGTACGGGATCGGTGGACAGCATGAGTCTTTCCGGCAGCAATTTCCCCGGAGCCGCATATCCTTTTGGGTTGGTGCAGCTCAGTCCGGACACGCGCGATAATCCCGAAGACCCGTGCAGCGGCTATGATTATGCCGACACGACCATCGTGGGGTTTAGCCACACGCATTTAAGCGGCACCGGTGTGGCCGATTTGTTTGACTTTTTGTTTATGCCCTACCAAGGGCCCATGCAATGGGAAGCCAACGGCGATAGCGGGCATAAGGGCTACGCTTCTGCTTTTAGTCATGCTACGGAACAGGCCAAACCGGGCTATTATCGGGTGCTTTTAAAACGCGATCGCATCCGTGCGGAATTGACGGCCACTGCGCATTGCGGAATGCAACGCTACACCTTCCGTTCACCGGCACCTGTGCACGTCATGATCGATTTGGATCATTCTTTGGATAAAAAACGCCCCTATTGGGTGTGCCGTTTAATCGGGGCGCAGGTGCGAGTGGTAAATCGGACAACCATTGAAGGTTATCGCCTGATTACCGGTTGGGCACCTTTGCGCAAAGTTTATTTCAGGGCGGAATTTTCCCGACCGTTCAGCTCGTGGGCCATACGGGCCGGACGGCGTGTTTACACGAATATTTCGGTAGCGGACCACCCGCATCTGAAAATCAATTTGACGTTCGACAGGCAAAACGAGACGCCGTTGATCGTTAAAGTAGGGCTTTCTTCGGTAAATTATCAGGGGGCACGGGAAAATCTGCAAAAGGAAATCAAAGATTTTAATTTTGATCGTGTGGCGGAGCAAACCCGACGGGTCTGGAATCGCCAATTGAGTTGTGCCGATGTAAAGGGCTCTAAACGGCAAAAGGCCATTTTTTACACGGCCCTGTACCATCTGTTCATCCAGCCCAATAATATTGCCGATGTCAACGGCCATTATTTAAACAGCAATTTTGATCTGCGGACAGCGCCGGACTCGGTGCATTACAGTACCTTTTCTCTTTGGGATACTTTTCGTGCCGCGCATCCTTTGTACACCATTTTGCGCCCCGATCTGGATGCCGCCTTCATCAATTCCATGTTACGTCAATATCGGGATTTCGGCTATTTGCCCATCTGGCAATTGTGGGGTAGCGAAACCTATTGCATGATCGGCAACCATGCTATTCCCGTTATTGCCGATGCTTACCGCAAGCATCTTAAGGGAATCGATTTTAATGCTGCCTATCAAGCCGTAAAAGCCTCTGCCACCACACCCCATCAAAATGCACCATTCGATTTGTTGGATCGCTATCATTACATTCCGGAAAATTTACAAACGCAGTCGGTTTCCATTACTTTGGAAGGCGCATTTGATGATTGGTGCGCGGCCCAAATGGCTGCAGGATTGGGCCATGAGAAAGAAGCGCACTATTTTGAGAGGCGTTCTCAATATTACAAGAATTTGTTTGATCCGCGGGTGGGCTTTTTTAGGGCCAAGGATGACCGGGGGCGCTGGCTGGAACCTTTTTCGCCCCTCAAATACGGCGGGAACGGCGGTTATCCTTTTACGGAAGGCAATGCCTGGCAATATTTGTGGTATGTGCCCCATGATGTGCAGGGCCTGATCAAATTATTGGGCGGGCCGCAAAAGTTTGTACGAAAATTGGACACCTTTTTTACCCTTACGGCCAAGCCGGCCGATGTTAACGGCAATGCCTCGGGATTTATCGGGCAGTATGCGCACGGAAACGAACCCAGCCACCACATAGCCTATCTGTACGATTTTGCGGGGCAACCCTGGAAAACACAGTTTTATGTCCGCAAAATTTTACGGGAGCAGTACACAGACCAACCATCAGGCTATTCGGGTAATGAGGATTGCGGACAGATGTCGGCCTGGTACATTTTTAGCGTCATGGGTTTTTATCCCGTAAATCCGGCAAATGGCATCTACTGTTTGGGTAGCCCGGCTTTGAAATCCGTTACGTTACATTTGACAAACGGTCGCCGTTTTCAGGTTATTGCCCGCAACTTGAAACCGGGCAATATTTATGTCCAAAAAATAAAATGGAACGGAAAACCGTATCGAAAGCTGTACATAAGGCACGAAGATATTTTGAAGGGTGGTACGTTGGAATTTTTTCTGGGCCCGCAACCAAACAAAACGCTGGCCCAATATGCAATGCCTCCGGATTGAGAAGAAGGCCGTAAAGTTTGCGGGTTACGAGCACGGGGCCCTGCTCTCCGGATGTGTCGGACACTGTTTATTGCGGCAAATAGACCGGCAACATGGAACGAAAGATCGTCTCCAAATCGGAATATTGGGCTTTCCAGCCTAATAGATCGTAAGCCAGATCGCAACTGGCTACCAGTTCCGGCGGGTCACCGGCCCGGCGCCCGACGATTTTGTAATTTACTTTACGTCCGCTTACCTTTTCCGCCGCCTGAATCACTTCCAAGACGCTGTGCCCTTGCCCGGTGCCCAGATTGACCACCAAATTTTTACGTTTGTTCAGCAAGTAGTCCATGGCCATTACGTGGGCAATAGCCAAATCGTTTACGTGGATGTAATCGCGAATACACGTGCCGTCTGGTGTGTCGTAATCGTTGCCGAAAACCTGCATTTCTTTGCGCACTCCGGCAATAACTTCCATCACCACCGGAGAAAGATTGGCCGGATTTTTTTCTTTGCCTTTAACACGCCCTTTAAGATCGTACCCCGTAGCGTTAAAATAACGCAGGGCGGCGTAATGCAGGCCTTTGAGTTCGCTGAACCAATTTAAGTTTTCTTCGATAGCCAGTTTGGTGTAGCCGTAATAATTGATCGGCTTTAAGGGATGTTGTTCGTCCACCGGTAAATATTGGGGATCACCGTACACGGCTGCCGAGGAGGAGAATACAAAATTTTCCACACCGAAGCGAATGCAGGCATTGATTAAATTCAAAGAACCGCAAATATTATTTTTGCCGTATTTGCCCGGAGCGGTCATGGATTCTCCGGCGGCTTTCCAGGCGGCAAAGTGAAAGACCACATCCGTGGGTTGCTCAAATGCTTTCTGCAAGTCGTCATCGTTTAAAATGTCGCCCACAATCAGGCGAGCTTCATGCGGTAAATTTTCACGACGTCCCAATGACAGGTTGTCCAAAACCGTTACCTGATGGCCTTCTTCAACAAGTTGGTGCACAACGTGGCTGCCGATGTA
>CAZHIZ010000062.1:14714-17979 GCA_964532875.1 uncultured Caldithrix sp.
ATCAAAAATTTGCAAAAAATTAAGTCCAGTATTCAAGGTGGCGGGCCTAAGCCTGGGAGATCAGTTTCTTGAATTTTTCGATAGCCGCCTTTTTTCGGCTCACATCTTTGCCGCCGGCCGTTGCCAAATGGGGACGTCCGCCGCCGCCACCGCCGAGCTCTTTGGCCACTTCACGCACAATCGTTCCGGCATGTAACTTCTTTTCTTTGATCAAATCGTCGCTGACCACACAAACCAAATTTAACTTACCGTTGTTCTCGGCAATGAGCAAAGCCGCCGTTTTGCCGCCTTTCTCGCGAATGCGGTCACCCAGGGCCTTCAACTGATTGGCGTCCGTGTCCCTTAATTCCCGTACGACCACCCGAATGCCGTTGATCGTTTCCGCTGTTTTCAACCAATCATCCACCCCGGATTGCAGGGCAGTGGCTTTTATTTTGCTCAGTTCTTTTTCCAGTTCTCTTTTTTCAGAGAGAAGCTGCTCCGCCTTTTCTGGCAGTTCTTTTTCCGGGACGTTAAAAAGTGCGGAAAGCCTGCCCAGTGTTGCTTTACTCCGTTGAATATAATTGACCGCTGCTTCTCCGGTAATGGCCTCAATGCGACGCACTCCGGAGGCAATACCCGATTCGGACAGGATAATAAACACACCGATTTCTCCGGTGGCTTTGACATGGGTGCCGCCGCACAGCTCGAAGCTGAAATCGGCGATACGAATAGTGCGCACCACATCGCCGTACTTTTCGCCGAACAAGGCCATGGCGCCTTCTTTTTTGGCCTCGGAATATTTTTTCTGGGTAATCTCTAACGGGATGTTTTCCTGAATTTTGCGATTGACAATTTGTTCGATTTCCTGCAACTGCTCCGGCGTGAGACGTTCGTAATGGGTAAAGTCGAAGCGTAAACGCTCGGGTTCAACCAACGATCCGGCTTGTGTGACGTGGGTGCCCAACACCTGACGCAGGGCGGCGTGCAACAAATGGGTAGCCGTGTGATTTTTTTGCGTATTGCGGCGCGCCGAAGTAAGTACGGAGGCCGTTACCCGATCGCTTTGCGGATGGAAATCGGCTACGGGCTGGCAAAAATGGATGATGTGATCGCCGTCCTTTTGCGTGTCTTTAACCTTTAAGGCAAAACCCTGACCTTCGATGGTGCCCGTATCGCCTACCTGACCGCCGGATTCCGCGTAAAAAGGCGTTTCTTCGAGGATAATTTGAAGATCGTTTTCCGTAATGCGGTAACGCATGATGCGCGTTTTAACACGCAAGCGATCGTAGCCCACAAATTGCGAGTCCTTACCTTCATTTAAAACAATCCAGTCTTGTTGACCGCCATCGTCCATGACGAATTTGGAAGCGGCGCGAGCCCGTTCGCGCTGGGCGTTCATCATTTCTTCAAAGCCTTTCATATCCAAAGTCAGGCCGTTCTCTTCGGCCAGAATGCGTGTTAAATCCACCGGAAAACCGTAAGTATCGTACAGCCGAAAAACATCAGGTCCGGGAATTACCGTTTCGCCGCGCTTTTTTAAATCGTTTTTAATCTTTTCGAAAATTTCCAGACCGCGATCCAGCGTTTTGTTAAAATGTTCTTCCTCGGCTTTGATTACTTTTTGAATGTGTTCCATGCGTTCACGAATTTCGGGGTAGGCCTCGCCCATAATTTCCACCACACGCGGCACGATCTTGTACAAAAAAGGTTCGTGCAAATCCAGTTTGCGCCCGTAACGAGCGGCGCGACGCAAAATACGACGCATCACGTAGCCGCGTCCCTCATTGGAAGGCAATCCGCCGTCGGCAATGGAAAAAGTTAACATGCGTACATGGTCGGCAATAACGCGGAAGGCCATTTGTTCCGGGGTAGTCCGGTAATCCTGACCGCACAGCTCGCCAATGCGCTCCATGATGGGCATGAACACGTCCGTATCGTAATTGGATTTTTTGCCTTCCAACACGGCTACCAAACGTTCGAAACCGGCACCGGTATCCACATGGCGGGCCGGCAGAGGGTGTAACGTACCTTCTTCATCGCGATTGTACTGGATAAAAACCAGATTCCACAGTTCAATGTAGCGGCCGCAATCGCCATTGACCCCGCAAACATGATCCTGTCCTTTCAGGTTGCAAAAATCTTCACCTAAATCGATGTGAATTTCCGAGCAGGGGCCGCATGGGCCGGTAGGGCCCATTTCCCAAAAATTATCTTTGTCGCCAAAGGTGAGAATGTGTTCGGGATTGATGTCGGTTACTTGCTTCCAAATTTGGGCCGCTTCGTCGTCGCTATGGTGCACCGTGGCGTAAAGTTTGGCCTTGGGCAATTTCCAAACATCGGTCAATAGTTCCCAGGCCCAGGCAATCGCTTCCTTTTTGTAATAATCTCCAAACGACCAGTTGCCCAGCATTTCGAAAAAAGTGTGGTGATAGGTGTCGCGTCCCACTTCTTCCAAATCGTTGTGTTTGCCGCTGACGCGGATGCACTTCTGGGAATTAACGGCTCGCGTGTAATTACGTTTACCTTTGCCTAAGAAAATATCTTTAAACTGATTCATGCCGGCATTGGTGAACAGTAATGTGGGGTCGTCCTGCGGAATAACAGGGGCACTGGGTACGAATGTATGTCCTTTGGAAATAAAAAAATCGATGAATTGTTGACGAATGTCGTTTGCTTTCATTCTGTTACCTTTGTTTTGTTTTTTCGTAGATGGCAAATATATTAGAATTTCGTCATTTTTACCAATAAAAATGCGTTACTCAAACAGAGAACAAGACAAAAGAAAAAGCAATGCAACGTATTTACGAATGATAAGTGTTGGTAGAATGATCTCTCTGGAGCCCAATTTTGCCAAGGGCTGAAAAGCGGGGAATTGGGAACGGACCCGGCCGTAGCCGGTTGCGGCCAGAGGGGAGCTTGGAACTGGGAATTGGGAACTTGGAATTGGGAATTGGGAACTGGGGGCTGGGTACTGTTTTTCTCGCGCTGATTTCGCAGATTTTCGCAGAAAAGCACGGGTTTTTACTAAAAGAATCATTCGTTTTCATTCGTGCATTTGTGTTGAAAACCCACCCCTGTCCCGCACTGCGATATTCGCAATGCGGGATGCCACTACAACATTGAACAGTCAGGATTTGCGGGAGTCACCGGCATTGTGGCCGTTTGGGCAACTAACCACAAATCAGAACCCATTTAACCATTCAACGATTCAACCATTCACCTATTCCGCCACTGTTTTTTCTCACGCAGATTTCGCAGATTTTCGCAGAAAAGCACGGATTTT
>CAZHIZ010000063.1:0-4822 GCA_964532875.1 uncultured Caldithrix sp.
AGGTTGCCTGATACTATAATTTAAAATATATATATTATCTTGATTAACTACTTGTGGTGAAATCCAACCTTTTTTTATTCTAAAATACGGGTTCAGAGGAGCAGGTGCATGAGCTTTAGAATTATAGTTTCCAGTGCCCATTAAATCCCAGAATGCTGTGCTATACGAATTATTAGAATATGTGTCGGGAAAACCTAAGAGATGTCCAAATTCATGACAATGAACACCAATTCCTGAAAAGGTAGCATCTGATCTTTCTTGATTATATGGATCACCAAACGCAAATTTTTCTGACATTATATATTCAATTCCACCAACTGCACGAGGGTGTAGGCCCCCAAGAGTTCTGTACATATGACCAGCATATATTACACATAATTTTGTAGTAGAATTAGTAGACACATCCAATCTTTGGGAATTTGCGGCACTTTTTGCATCGCTTAAAAATGTATTTACAGAATGTAAATTATAATAATTTTTTGTGTTTGAAAGAGCAATCCAATCTGGTTTACCATCGTTATTATTGTCTTTATTTAAAATATAACCTGTAATGTCAAAATTTCCATTTGACATTATTGAATAATAATCTCTCATACTTCCATAAACTGCTTCTCCATCAGGACTTAGCATTGTTGGGGTTGCATATTTATTTTTTGAAAAAAATAAGTCATTCCAATTTTCAATAGTATACTTATTATCATGAAATACATCCGAAAATTCAATTAAAAGTATTTTTAAAGTATATGTGGTATTCTTTAATATACCAACATTAGGAAGATCATTTGGATCTGTGTACCAAAGAGTATCTGGATTATTTGCAAAACAAAGAGTATATAAAATAAGAACAAAAATAATTTTTCTCATTTTTTAATCTCCTTATTTTATTAATATTAACTTAATTTTATTTTTGTATTCTTTACTTTGAAATCGCCAGATATAAACCCCACTACTAACTTCATTTCCATTATTATTAATCCCCTTCCAAATAAAGTCATAAGTATTAGGATAATAAAAATCTTTTTTAAAAGAATAAATTTCTTTTCCTTCAATATTATAGATACTGGATTCCAAAAATAGCGGCTCATTGATTTTTATTTTAATTTTGGTTTGTTTATTAAATGGATTGGGATAATTTTGATATATAATAAAGTATTCCGGCTTTTTGATGCCGGATTCATTGATTCTTTCAAGCGTATTATTATAGTAAATTTTAATACCATCGTCCCATAAAGCACAAATATCAATTTTTTGGTCATTATTAAAATCTTCAGAAATAATATCTTTTATTAAGGCAGGTTCTTTTTGATCTATAGTAAATTTTTTATCCCAGAATGTTATAGTAGAATCAGCCGGATTAAACAAGATATATAGTTTTGAAAAATTCTCCGGCGGGATAGTATATGAATACAATAAGTCTGCCCAACCATCTCCGTCCATATCTGTTGTTATTGCATTATGTGGAGAATCTCCGCCTCCTGTAAATATTATATGATTAACATCATTAAAAAATTCACCGTTTTTATTATTAATAAATATTAAATCATGAATGTTTGTTAATAACTGTATATCTAAGAACGAATCATTATTAAAATCCGTAATATTTAGTTTTCTAAAATAACCAAAATAATAACCATCTGGTAATGCATCTTCTTTTAAAACATACGTATTAACAATATTCAAAAATTGATCAAGGAAAAGTATTTTAATTTTATTTTCACCGCTTGATCCTGAAATTGTAGGAAAAACATTGGTCAGATAGATAATATCATTTATTCCGTCGTTATTGAAATCGGCTACCTTAAATAACACGATATTATTGTCAGTTACGATCGTATCTTCTTTCTCTTGATAAGTCCCATTTCCATTATTAAGCCGCAGGGAAATATATTGAGTTGTATCATTAATATTTTTTTTTATTATAAAATCAGGGAAAGCATCAAAATTCATATCTTGATTTCCGAAATGTATGGAGGTATCCTCGAAAAAATAATAATTCTCTTGTTGTTCAAGATCAAAGTAAAAAGAGTTTGAATGAATTTCTTTTTTAAAATCCAAATCTACGTCAGAAATAATTATACCATGAGGGCTCGTAGGGAGCTCTTGCCACAACATTAAATCTTTTCCATATTTATTAAGAATAACAGCGCCTTTTTGGTAGTTATCCGTAAGAATTAGATCAGGATATTTATCATTATTAAGATTTAAAAAAGATAAATGTTCGCCGTTGAAATTAGTATATGTTTTTTTTAAGTTAAAACTTGGTTCATTTTTATTTAACAAGCTAAAAGAAAACTGCCAACTAAAGCCGCTAAAATTTTCACCATTTAATCCATTAATGCTCTTAGTTATAATTACAGTTATTTTTTCGCCTGAAAAATATGGCTTATCAGGAGTAATGGTAAGAGTGGTGTTTTCAACTTTATAAATGTATTTTTTTGAAGAAGTGTAATCTGAAAAAAGATAAATTTTTCTTTCTAAACCAATAGTATCAATTTTATTATCAAATATAATTTTTATTTTAAAATCAGAAGTATCATTTATTACTTCGTTAAATGAAGGATATAAAGAAACAATTTTTAATTGTTGTGAAAAAATTGTAGTTATAGTAGCAAATAAGATAACACTAATGACTTCTATTTTCATGTTAGATCAATATAGTATATTTTACATACGATTGAATTTAAAAAAAAAATAAGATTATCAAATTTTTATTTTCTTGACTTAAGGTTCAATAATCACCCTCCTATTAACAAATTTTGTGTCAAATAAAATTATTACCTAAATTTTTAAAGTAAAAATTTAGGTAATTGATTATTCTGACGAAAACCGAACTTTTTGAAACGATATCGGATCGTGTCAATATCCAAATGCCCATTGAGATCAAATAAGTGATGGATTAAAGGATCTAAACTAAAATGTTCGATTTTTAAAAGACGATCCATACCGCCTAGTAAACCAAGAATCATTATATTGAAAATTTGAGCCAATGAATATTTTTGATTATGTCTTCCCTCTATGGTAAGTTTGGTTTCTATTATTTTATCTATCCCTAACTTTTTCATGAATTTGTAAATTGGATATAAGCCGGAATAATTAGTTAAATTGCCACCTGTAAAAGAAGTTTTGACACTCTTATGATTATTCTTTATTTTCATCTACAAGGTGCTCCTTTCTTTTGTTTTTTTTTGTAACTAACTTAATTTACAAATAATTGGAGCACCTTTCATCTTTTTTACATTAGAAATTTAGGTGATCAATAAAATTGAACGCATAGCCCCCTCCCTTTTAACTTTTTATTTTACGTACAACATTTTTTTAGAAACACTTTTGTTATTTGCTTTTATCCTGAAATAATAAATGCCGGACGATAGATTTAATGGCTTAAAATTTATTTTATATGTTCCGGGCGTTTTGAATTCATTCATTAATGCGCTTACTTTTTGCCCGACATTATCATAAATCGTTACGTTAACAGATGCCGAACGGGTCAATTGAAAAATTATTGTTGTTGATGAATTAAAGGGATTAGGATAGTTATTAAATAATTTTAAATCCTCAAGATGGTTCCCATTATTAACGTCATTTATGGAAACAATCGTCCCATATTGTACGCTATCTATAACGGCTCCTGTAAGAATTAATGGCCAGGCAAGTTCAGACTGCTTTAAAACAACGCCGTATTTATCAGCAATGCGTTCTTCATAAAAATGATCGACATATTGCACATATCGTGACATAACGGTATCGCCAAAAATGACAATCCATGAAGAATCTACGATTAGAGCGGTTGAAGGATAATTAAACGTATAATGGTATTTCCAGGTGTCTTTATACGAAAGGTATTTTTTATAATTTGGAATTTCCAGGCTATCCAGAAGTAATTCATCATCGGTTAATCCGTCTTCATCCAGATCTTCCCAATCTAACATATACGAGCTTGCTTTAAGCGTATCGTTTCTTTCCCAGGTAAAAAAATAATTTTTTTCAAATATTGCACGCCAATCCACCTTTTTGTAATATTTATTATTGTTTACAATAGTATCTTTTTCTATAAAAACATTATAAGGGCCATCATCGGCATAATATTGCCAGAAATTGCCCACATTTAATGGGTTATAGTTATGTTTTTGTTTCTTGTATTTCTCTATAAATGTTTTTGGAACACTATCTAAAATTTTAATATAATCTTGTGAATATATGCTTGTAAGATTTAAAATACATATGAAAATTATTGTGTATGTTAAACTTCTCATCCGCATCCATGGGTTAAATTGCTTTGGTTATGAACATAAAAAAAAAAAAACAGATGTCAAATTTTTTTAATATTTTTTGATTACTTTTTTGACTAATAGGTTTCAGCTGGTTTTTTACTTTTAAAGTGGCATCTTACCGTTTATATTAGATCATGAATAATCAAGATACTCCAAACTTTTCCCAATAAACTAAACGGTTTTTGCAACCTTGGCTTTTTAAACAAAATTCAGGATGGAACTAAATAAGCCCTGGGTTGTTTGACATGGCCTACAAACAATACGGATATTTGTTCCCGGGCAGGCCCTTCGGCAAGCTAAGGGCGGGTCCTTCTACGCGACTCAGGACAGGCTCTTTGGTTTTTAAAACTAAATCAAAATAAAAAACCTGGCAAGCATTAGCACAAATGGGAAAAAAAGCCGTGTGCAATCGCGCTGGCTACCAACCAATTGGGATCTCCGCTTCGCTCCGATTGGTCGGACTAATTTGCTGGTAACTAAGGTGCAGGTTTTGCAAATAGACAAAGAAGTACCGGAAACAAATGCGGAAGGTTTGTCGCTCGCAGATCGCG
>CAZHIZ010000063.1:4922-8618 GCA_964532875.1 uncultured Caldithrix sp.
GCCGAATTTAATGGTTGTGGTGGGATTAAAGGGATTGGGATTATTGTTAAATAAAATTTCTGTTTTTGATATTAAAATTTGATTTTTTCACCATCCATATTTTACAATTTGTTGTACCTAATGTAAAATCAGGTTTTCGTATGGTAAAACGCCCTTTCTGGCTCAATAAAATTTATCGCGCATGGCAAAAAAAAGCGCTCTATTTTCTGCCTGCCGAAAGCAAAATATCATCCCCTTGTCGGCAGGTGCCGAGTTTCTTTCCCTCATCCTTTCCTAACTTCGGCGATCCACAACATAAACATTGCCCGCTTGACTCTTGGCCTTCTTCTTAAGCTCTCCGGCAATGTGGGAAATTTCGGCCAAACTGTGTAATGTACGGCGTTCATCGGTTACAACGGCGATGGAAAGTGAGATCAAAGGAAATTTTTGCCGTTTCCCCTGACGATTTTCCGCTACAAAATAACCGCGCTGTACATCCTGCGGCGCATAAAATTGTACGATGTTTTTGCTAAAAGAATGCAATAGATGACGGCAAACAGCCTCCACCCGCTCCGGCGTGCTTATAAAAATAAAATCATCCCCGCCGATGTGTCCCACAAAATCATCGGCATTGCCCTGCGCCTCGATCGCTTCTTGCAATAATCGGGCAGTTAGGCGAATCACCCGATCACCATCGGCAAAGCCGTAAGCATCGTTGAAAGCTTTAAAATGATCCAGATCGCAATAGCCTACTGCCAAAGGTCTTTGTTCTTCCAATCGCCTCCCAATTTCGTATTGAATGGCGTTATTTCCGGGCAAGCGAGTTAAGGGATTGCTGTCCATGCTCTGACGATAGCGTTTTAATACAGCTTCAATGCGCTTCTCGATTTCTTGCAAATCCATTTCTTTGGTCACATAATCATCCACTCCGTTTTCAAACCCCTTTAGCTTATCACCCAGATCATCCGACGAGGTGAGCATTATAATGGGAACGGTACGCCAACGCGGCTGACTACGAATGCGCCGACTCACCTCCAGGCCGGAAATTTCGGGCATTTTCAAATCCAGTAAAATCAGATCGGGAAGTTGCTTTTGCATCAATTCCAGTGCTTCCCGTCCGCTGCCGACGGCAGTTACCCCGTAGCCAAAGCCGCTGACGATTTCCTGCCATAAAAAACGGTCATTTTCATTGTCATCAACCAATAAAATGTTAGCCGTTTGGTTCACCGAGCCACCCTCCTTCTTCGGCGACTTTTCGATTTTTGGGGAGGATAATTAAGAATTCGCTCCCTTTACCCACTTCGCTTTTAACTTTGATGCGCCCTCCATGCGCCCGAATAATCCGAGACACGATGTACAAGCCCAGTCCCGTTCCTTTAACCGAAATTTTTTCCGAATTGGAGGCGCGATACATTTTTTCAAAAATATACGGAATTTCCTCCTGCGGAATTCCAATGCCCTGATCCTTAATTCGAAAATAGATCAAAGGAAATTTCTCATTTAGTTGAATATCGATTTGTGTGCCGGCAGCCGAAAATTTTACGGAATTGCTGACCAAATTCCGTACAACTTCTTTTATTTTTTCGGCATCCGCTTCGCATTCGATTTTTTTGGAAGACAGGCCAATATTGACCTTTATTCCCTTTTCTTTAATCACCGGTGACAGAAAAACCAGCTGCTCGGCCATTAATCGCACCAAATTTACTTTCCGATATTTTAATTGCACCTGCCCGATATCGTAAGCGGTTGTATGCAGAATATTGGTGATCATCTTCTGAAGCGTTTCGTAATTGCCTTTGATAAGTTCTAAAAAGCGTTTTTGCGTTCCGTTTAATTGCCCCTGCAAAGAGCGCTCTAACAATTGTGTGGCTTGTTTAATGGAACCCAGGGGACTTTTCATTTCGTGGGTAAATTGAGAGAGCATGGCCGTTTTAAAGCGATCGGCCTGGCGTAAGCGCTCGCTCAATTGTTCAAAATCTCTACTCAATGCTCCGATTTCGTCATTGGTTTTACGCGGAATGTGCACATTGAAATCGTACATGGCCATTTGGCGAACCGAATTCTTCAAAACTTCAATAGGTTTGGTAATCCAGCGGGCTACTACAAATGCAATCAACAAAGCAAAGAATATCAAACCGATTTCGGTTCCCCAAATAAGCGACTGGGTCTTCTGGCTAATGCGGGCCATTCGTTGCGAACGCCCGATACTCAAACGTCCGATGACTCGGTTCAGTTGCGTTAGCCCGTTACGAAGCTGCTGGATTTCACTTTTCATCCGCGTGTCTCGAATATGGCGAGCTTTTGTAAATTCACCGGCCCGCACGGCCGAAATGCTTTTTTTAACGGCATCGTTTACGTTTAACCATCTCGTTTCGTTTTGTTTTACCAACCGGCTCACTTTTATTTGCAAAAGCGAATCGGCCTCCGGTGTTGGATTGAGTAAACGATAAAACCGTTCAACCCAATAATCCAAACGGTTATCCGGCGTGATTTTCCGATTTAAACGCAGCCGTAAAACATTCCATTGGCGGGCATAATTCAGTCGGGCGCGCTCTAGTTGTAATATTTTGTCCGTGGTGTTTCCAGGCAAAAACAGCAAAATATAATCGGCATTCAAATCTTCCAGAATCTGCAATTGACGGGAGACATCGATAATGCTGTGCACGTCCTGATGCACATGGCGCTGTAAACTCAAAGTCAGTTCGCGCATTTCAAAATAGAGCCAAAAGAGGGAAACGGTAAATAAAGCAATGAGCAGGAAGTAACTGAGGAAAAGTTTGTATTTTAACTTCAATGTGCCCGAATCGATTTGTTAATGGTTGGTAAAAGCAAGGAAGCGCAAACTGCGTTTCCTTGCCGCTGTATTTTTTAAACGGATCAGGATTTTTCGATCAAAAACAGAACCTGATTGTATTCCACGGGCTGGGCATTTTCTACCAAAATATCCACCACTTTCCCGGCCACTTCCGATTCGATTTCATTCATCAGTTTCATCGCTTCAATAATGCACAAAGTTTGGCCCACGGCTACGGTTTGGCCCACTTCAACATAGGGATCGGCATCCGGAGAGGGCGCCCGGTAAAACGTACCGACCATCGGCGAACGGACTTCTACGATATTAGGATTGTCGGCTTTTTTCGCTTCGGCGCCTGGGGCCGGTGCTTCCTCGGCCGGGGCAGCAGTCGTTGCCGGGGGAACCGCTTGCGGCATGGCCTGTACCGGCATGGTTTGCTGAAAAGAAGGCACAACCAACGTATCGCCGTTTTTGGAGGGAAAGGTTTTGGTAATGCGTAATTTTTTACCTTCTTCTTCTATTTCGATTTCACTGATGTTTGAATTTTCAACGATTTTAATAAGTTGTTTAACTTCTTTTAAATCCATTTGGCCTCCGTTTTGGTCCTGTTTTTAAATCATTTTAAAATTTAAAAAGCAAATATACAATAATAAAAAAAATAAATCCATATTTTATATTTTGGGGAAGAGATTCCGTGATTACGAGAATAGCGTGTCGCAATTAAACAGATACTATTTTTGTGTTTCTTTTTTTACAATTTCACTAAACGCTTGAAGCGAATCGCTTAATTTGGCCTGTTCCAGCAATCGCTCAAGCACATCAATTGATTGAATGCTCAGTATTAAATTACGTAACTCATCATTCAGATTTTCGAATTTCACTTCCAGAATAGCCAGGATGGCCTCCTGCCTTCCTTTTATCAT
>CAZHIZ010000063.1:8718-17955 GCA_964532875.1 uncultured Caldithrix sp.
CATTCCTTTTTCCAGGCCTTGACGAAGACCTTTTTTCAACCCCTCTTTTAAGCCTTTTTCATGACTCTTTTTTTCAAGAATCGTCATGAAAGACATTCCTTCTTCTCCTTTCATTTTTATCATTTCCTGATATAATTTATTTTCCAACTCTTCCGGAAGTTCCATGATCCATTCGATAAAGCGAAAAAGTGCGTACAACATTTCATGATGAAAGCCCAAATCGTGGAGTAAGGCGATAAATTTCTTCTTCCATTGGAAACGGCTGAAATCATCTCCTTCGGTCTCCATGGTTTTTAAATAGGCCTGCACCAAAAGAGAAAACGGATTCTTCCGGTACTCTTTTTCAAACTCGTAATTAATATAATCAATGATTTTCACCAAAGGAAATTTAAAATTCAGAGCAAAATCCCATTTTTCAAATGCAAACACATTCGGACGGTAAACGGCATCCTTATCCGTCAAAAGAGCAAGACTTACGACCTTGCGCTGGAATTTATCAAAAATGCGGTAATTATAAACGTACATGCGTTGGGCAAAATCTTTCTTTTTTTGCCCCTGGATTTCGATGTGAATCAGCAGCCATTCTTCGCTTCCGTCTTTTAAATAAACTTTTACTAATTTATCGACTATTTTCCGGCCGGATTTCGCATCTTTGCTGATTTTTTGGAATTCTTTATCTAAGAATTGATACCCTTTTTCAAAAGCAATCGAACGATGTACTTTCGGAAAGAAGAATTGCAGGAACTCTTCAAACAAAGTTTCCAGCATCTCTTTCCAAATACTGTCCGTTTCCATAAAAGGACACCCGTGAAGATCTATTTAAATTCGTGAATAAAATCAATATTCCCGTTTTTGCTCGGCAAGACGGGCAAATTCGTGGACTAAAATATCGAACTTTTCTTCTTTTAATAGCTGGGTGTTCACGCGGGCATGCTTTAATTCCAACAGATCGATTTCCACATGCATGATTTCTTCTTTAAAGTAGGATGCCTGTTGCAGGCTGGTACCGCCCGGATGAATAATCTCGGAACCACCCCAGAACATCACGCCGTCTTCCACACCAACGCGGTTGACAAAAACAATGTACGAAGTGGTGAAAACGGCCACGGCCCGATTCAGGGTTTCCCAAACGGTTACATTCTGCGGCTTTTCTTCCTGCGTGGCACCGCGCGCCACACCGGCAGCAGAGACGATAATGATCTGGGCGCCGTCGTGGGCCTGAATTAAAGCCGAACTGGGGTGCCATTGATCTTCACAAATCAGCATTCCCAATCGGCCGAACGGCGTATCGAAGGCACGCAAACGGGTGCCTTCGCTAAAATAGCGCTTTTCCTCGAATAAACTGTAAGTCGGCAAATAAACTTTACGATGTTTGGCGATCAGCTCGCCGTCGTAAAATAAAAACTGACTGTTGTAAAATTCGAACCGATCGCTTAATTCTACCAAGCCGACGGCAATACCGATGTGTTTGCTCAATTCCTTTAAACGTTTCAGTTTGGCGTCGGAATCGTGCAGGGCCACCTGAAAGACGGCATCTTTCAAAAAATAACCGGTTAAGGAAAGTTCCGGGAAGACGATTAAGTCACTTTTAGCCTCAATAGCCTGTTCAATGGCTCGATAGTGTTTTTCGAGATTCGGTTCGATTTCGCCTAAAACGCAATCGATTTGAGCAATTGAGATTGTTTTTTTATTGGCCATAATGTTTAACCTGTTCAATGCCTGACATTTAAATCGCTTTTATGTCGCTTGTGCTCCGCCCCGTCAATTACGAAGCCCTCTGCTGGGCGCCGGGTATCTCCCGCCTCGATTGACGAACACGGAATTATTCAAAGCGGAAACGTTCATAATGGGCGCTTTACCCAATAATCCGCCGTAATCCACCGAATCGCCCGCCTTTTTACCGGGCACGGGAATAATACGCACCGCGGTGGTTTTATTATTCATAATTCCGATGGCACATTCATCCAAAATCACGCCGCTAATTACCGAAGCCGGAGTATCGCCGGGCACGGCAATCATATCCAGTCCCACGCTGCACACACTGGTCATGGCTTCCAGCTTTTCAATGGAGATATGCCCCTTCTCCGCCGCTTCGATCATACCGGCATCTTCGCTAACGGGAATAAAGGCTCCGCTCATGCCGCCCACATGCGAGGTGGCCATCATCCCACCGCGCTTAACAGAGTCGGTCAACAGGGCCAATGCGGCCGTCGTTCCGGCGGCGCCCACATCTTCCAGCCCCATGGCCTTCAAAATGTCGGCCACGGAATCGCCTTCTAAAGGTGTGGGAGCCAGAGAAATATCTACAATGCCGAAATCCACATTTTGTAATTCGGCCACCTTTTTCCCGATAAATTCACCGGCACGCGTAATTTTAAAAGCCATGCGCCGAATCCGGTCGCTCAAGGCCGCCATATCCAGAGATTCAGGTGCTTCCTTAATGGCCCGTAAAATAACCCCCGGGCCGCTAATGCCCACATTAACCACAATATCCGGTTCGGAAACGCCGTGAAAGGCACCGGCAATAAAGGGATTATCTTCCGGTGCATTGGCAAACACCACCAATTTGGCACATCCGATGGCATCGCGGTCGGCCGTTTTTAAGGCCGTTTGTTTGACGATTTCCCCCATCAACTTGGCAGCATCCATATTAATGCCGGCTTTGGTCGTGGCCACATTAACCGAAGAACACACATGCCTGGTTTTGGCCAGTGCTTCCGGTATGGCCTTAATTAAAGCCAGATCGCCGGGAGAAGCCCCTTTTTGCACCAGCGCGGAAAATCCGCCCACATAATCGATACCCAATTCGTCGGCGGCTTTGTCCAGAATTTCGGCAATTTCCACCATGTCTTCCGAGCGATGCGCATCGGCCACAATGGCAATCGGTGTGACGGACAATCGCTTATTGGCAATGGAGATGCCGTATTCGGTTTCCACCTTACGAGCGGCCTGCACGTGTTCCGAAGCCACGCGCATTACTTTCTCGTAGATATTCTGTTTCAGCCGTTGTAAATCGTCGCTGGCGCAATCCCGCAAATTAATACCCAGAGTAACCGTGCGAATATCGAAATGCTCGACTTCGGTCATGCGGATGGTTTCTAATATTTCTTCGATGGCTAAAGGCATGGTCAAATCCTGTGCATGGCGTTAAAAATGGCTTCGTGTTGAATAATAACTTTCAGATTTAGTTCTTCGCCCTTTTTAACAAGAGCGCTTTTAAGAGATTCGAAATCGGCGGTTGCTTCGGAAATATCCACTAAGAACATGACGGTAAAAAATTCCTGCATGAGCTTTTGCGTTAAATCCAGAATATCGCAATGATACTCAGCCAGAATTCCGGTGAGCCCGGCCAGAATACCGCTGCGATTTTCCCCGAAGGCCGTAATAATGATGCGATCTCCTTTGGGCCCTTTTTGCGTGGCCTGAACCTCTTTCCAACCCTGAACCGCATCTTTGGACGGATCATCGGCTTTGCTCACGGCAGCGCGCACAATTTTTTCCACATTCTCGGCCGATACCGTCTGGCCCAACTGGCGTAGGGTCAATTCCGTGATTTTACGAATATCTTCTTCTTTTAATGTACTCATGGTTTATTCTTTCGTATTGGGTTTATCTTCTAAAAAAGAGGGGTCCACATCCATCCGATCCACAATTCCCACAACGGCCGCTTCCAAACTCAAATCCGAGGGATGATCCGGGCAAATCGCTTTGCGTGCCGCATGGCCGTAAGCGCAAATGACGATTTCGCCCACACCGGCACCAAGCACATCGGCCACGACGACCACGTCCGTCAAGGGAGCCTTTTTCAGATTGATGGGATTCACAATTAAAAAGCGCAAATTTTGCAAATTGTCCGTTTTTTTGGTTGACCAAACCGATCCGACGACTTTTCCTAAAAACAAAACCGACCTTTCTTGTTTAGACAATTTGTTCCGATAAAATCAATCTAACATTTTTAACGAATATTTTCAATGTTTTGCCAATAAATTCCGCCGGCAGAGAGTTGACGAAACGTACCTTAAAATTGGAAGGTGCAAAGCGGACGCCTTTTGAGCCCGGGCACATCAAAATTCGGGCATTAAAAAAGAAAAAGCGGTTGAGGTTCTGCGGGTAAATCGCCCGCCGCACTTAAGCTTAATCCCGAATGAGCACAAACTTATTTGAGGAGAATCATGGTTTGCTTTTGCCAATCACTTCCCGAACGTAAGACGGCCCAATACATTCCGCTGCTCAGCCCCCGCGCCCGAAAGCGCAAAAGATGCCAGCCCTGTTCACAAAATCCGTTTAAAGGAACGGCTACCACCTGCCCTAAAGCATTGATGATGCGTAACGACGCCAGACCGGATTGCGGAAGAAAATAGCGAAAAATCGTTTGGCTGTTGAACGGGTTGGGGTAATTGGGTTGCAGCATAAGAGCGCTACGCTGGTTTGGGACATAAGTTAGCCCGGTGGCATTCGATAATTGGGCCATGGTGGCCTGAAGCATGAGATGCATGGCATACAAATGTTGCAAATGATCGTGCGCCGTTGTGCCCAGATAAGCGCGCAGATGAAAATAGCCGCTGTCGCAACGGGAATACATGGTACCGATCTCATCCTGCTCATGGACAGGCCGGCGTTGTAGTCCCAATTTTCGCAAAAGGTAATCGGCGGTTTCCGTGGTACTCTTGTAACCCGACGTGGGAATACTGGAATGCGTAAGCCGGAAAATTTTTCGTTTGTCAAGCGCATCGGCGGCAAAACGCACGAAATCTTTCATCTGGATATCCATGGTGGCCGGGTCGGAATTGGAGTGCAGGCCATCGGCCAGATGCAGAGCGGCAATGCGCCGGTAATAGCCATCCGATTTTAATATTTCGCGCACCCCGGCATATCCCGCACTAAATGAAGTCAGAATTAAATAGCGCATTTTGGCCGAATCGGGTACGATGTGCTGTTCAATCAAGCTTTGCCGAATCCGATCCAAAATTTCGGCGAAACGTTCACGGTGGCTAAAATAAGCTTGATAGGGGCTGGAAAAGGCGCCGAGATGAATGTTAAACAAAATTACGTTGGCCCTGGCCCGGTACACTTCATTTTCCGCCGCCCAGGACGCACTGTGCAGGTGGAACACCACATCGTAATAATCTCCCTGCGGCCTAAAATAATCGGGAATAAAAACCTGGGCAAATTGGCCCGCATTGCGATCCAAATGCAAACGATCGGTAAAATCGATGCGCTGTCCCCGGCCCACCCCTTGCGAACGGCTACAGGCAACCGACAGCAGAACAACGGCAATCAACAATCCCAGTGCTTTCACGTAACAAGCCTTTCCTTTAGCGGAATGAAATCCATTCGCCATTCCGAAGACATTAATCATGCGGCGGAACGGTACGGTTCGTTCTTTGGGCTTAAAACCCGGCAATGAACCCGAATTGCCACCGCCATTTATTATCGGGGCGATCAAAGGGTTTAACATAATCCAACTCCCCTAAAAAATAGCCTCCCATATTAACCCGCAAGGCAATTCCGGTACTACGAATCAATTTACGGGGGCCGTTTTGGAACCAGGGTTTCTGGCTTTTGGACCAGGATAATCCGCTGTCAAAAAAGAAGGCGCTCTCGATGGGAAATATTCCGTAAAATCCTTTACCGATGCCCAACGTACCGAACAGGGGAAAGCGAATTTCAATATTACCGACGGCAATGCGACTGCCGTACAATTGACGCACCCCTTTGCCTGGATTGCGCGCCACTTCCGAAGCGCTAAACGAATTGTAATCGTAGCCCCGCACAAAGCTTTGATATCCCAAATACAAAGGATACAAACGGCTGTCTTCGGCATTTTTACCGTAACGGCCGTAATGCATGAACCGCATGGCCAAAGTAAAGGGTTTTAAAGGCATCCAATACTGGCGATAGTCTGCTAAAACGGTGTAGTAATTCAAGGAGCCGATATTGGGCGAGAATTCAAAACGATAACGCTTGCCCAAAAGCGGGCTGGTTGCTCCGAAAAAAGTTTGATCGTAAACCAAAGCCACGCTGGCCGAAGCCATGGTTAAGGGTTTGGGAGCCGGATAATGTTCCGTGCGCCGGAACAGTTCGACGCCGCTCAAAGAATACACATCGAGATTTTCTTCTTCTCTGTAGGTGATGTAATTCAGCGTTCCGTTTAATTCGATGCGCTGGGCCCGGCTAAAGGGATATTCCCAAATACCCGAGATACTGTTGGAAAATTGGTACATTCGGTATTCGTCTTCCACGTAGACAATCGTGCTGTCAATTTGCGTGTACCCGGAATTGTAAGCCCCGGTTACGTATGGAATATGCTGCGCAGCCACTCCCCAATTCCAGCGCCGTTTACGGTCCAAAAAGCTGACCGTCCCCCCGATATCTTTCAACTGGCCGTTGGCCTGAATTGCGGTAGCCAGATTGTAGTTGTTGAGCATATCGCTCCAGAATAAGGAGACGCCGCCGCTTAAATACGTACCGAAGCGCGAGCTTCCCACGGCCAGATACGGTTGGCCCACGTAATCCAGCATAAGTTTGGGCTTGTAAGGCACAATGCTGTAATTCAATTCGAACGGCAACCCGAATTCGGGATCGGCTTTTAAAGCCCGTACCCCTTCGAACGGTCGGTTCACCGGGGGCAGCATGGTTAACTGGATGGGAGCAAAGACGTTTTCCGGTGCCCATCCTTGTAAAGAGGCCTCATCTTCAATAGCGTAAATACTGTAAGAACGATGGTCAAAATAACTGTAAACGATCTTATTGGTTGTCGCTGCCGCAGAAATCGCGGGGCTCAATTCGGTAATCCCGCTAACTCCGGTAAACACATTCGTAAGTTGGTAAATGGCGCCCTCGGCTAAATTCAGGCGATAAATATTGGGGATTCCGTTTTGATCCGATACGAAATACAAACTGCGCATGTCTGGCGACCACTGGGGGTTGATGTTTTTTCCGGCCGTAAATGAAGGCAGGGCAATGATATGATCGCTCGAAAATTCGTAATCCGCCAGACGATAATTACCGTAACTCAAATCATTCAGGTTGGTGGAAAAGCGATCGGTTACAAAGGCGATATGTTTACCGTCCGGTGACCAGGCGGGTTGCAAGTCGGCATAAGGATCGTTGGTCAGTTGGCGCAAGCGGTCGTTTTGCAGATCGTACAGAAACAAATCCGATTGCCCGTGATTAATGGCCGAGAACACCACATAGCGGCCGTCCGGCGACCACGACGGATTCAAAATTTGTCCCAACCTGGGGAAGCGAATTTTACGCTCGATTTTTCCGTTGTGCACATTGAGAATCAGCAAAGCCGGTCGTCCTTCATCCACGACGGCGAAAATAAAATGCCGGCCATCCATATTCCACGAGCCGGCGGAAGAGATGAATTCCAAACTTTCCAGATGGGGATCACGAGCGGCATCCACAATTTTACGGATGATTTTTCCGGTCTGCGCATCGGCCAAATACAGGTTAATGGTAAAAATATCTTTCTCCGAAAAATACACTAAATATTTGCCATCGGGACTTAAGGCCGGAGCCACATTCATTTTACCGTATTTCTTGCCGGCCTTAATGACCGGCGGGCCGTACTTGCTTGGGGCATCACATGCTTTCATGATCGGGTCGTAGGTTTCGTGTAATGTGCGGTGCCAATCCTTACTCAGCGAATCTGCGGAAATTCCCAAAACATCCTTTAATGCCGTGTAAATATTTTTCTGCTTGCCGGCATCCTTAAGAATATCACCGATTTTCTCATCTCCCCATTTACCACCGATATAAGCTAAAAAGGCCTGTCCGAAACGGTAGGGAAAAAATTCCGGATTTTCCATGCCTTTTACCGAAGGAATTTTGTGTTTTACGGCATCGCGCATCCACATGGTTGTATTGGGGTCCTGCGGGCCTAAAGAGAAATATTCGGCCATTCCTTCAATAAACCACAGGGGTAATTCCAATGCGGCGGGCAAACGACGCATGGCGCCCTTACCCTGGCCGGTAATATCATATTGAAAAGCATGCACCAACTCGTGTCCGATCACATGATCGGTCTCTTTGAGCGGCCCGGCAAAAGGCAGAATAATGCGTCTTTTCAGGGCCTCGGTTACCCCGCCGGTGCCTTCACCCACCTGTCCTTCCAAGATATTGGTCTGATCGAATTGGGGCGGACAGGAATAGATGATTAAGGGCTGACGGGTGCTCAATCGATGGTCGAGCATTTTGGAATGGCGCGCATACCAGCGCTCGGCCATCAAGGCCGCTTTGGTGATCAGTTCTTTTTCTTCGGGATAATAATAAATATCAAAATGGTCGGTCTTCAAAATTTTAAAATGAAAATTTTCGTAACGTACCTTGTTCTGCCCGAAATATTGAGCAAAAGCCAAAGAAACGCTGAACAGGATGAGCAAACCAACGCGCACAATTACATTCAAATACGACATTTTCACAATGACGACCTCTCATTTTTATTGACACAAGCTAATTTGATGGGAAAAGCATTCCTTCAAAAATCGCCGTTTTTTTCTTTTTTCCCGAAGAAGACTTTTGTAAATGGAGTCTTTTCCGACAATTGAAAAAATGGTTCGGCAAAAATTTTTTTTATTCTATCTAAAAAATTCTTCGCTTTGCCCCAAATAGACAACACGTCCTTTTACAAAAGTCCCTTTAAAATAAAGTTAGCAGACCAACTTCTTTATTGCAAAAAAATTGACAAGTTTCGATGGAAAAGAACGCGTTGATTGACCCAACCTAAAATTCAATTGGAAGGAATTTGACAGGTGCTACCGGTTCGGCGAATCTGAACAGGCGGGCACTGCTTCCTCATAATCCGGCTTTACCAGATTTGTTTTTGGCATAAATTCCTCTGTTGCTATCGGCAGCAGTGCGCGCCTCCCCACCCTAGCCCCCACGATATTATCGAACGGCGCAGATTAGCGGAAGTCACCGATATTGTGGTTCTGGTTGAATGGTTGAACCGTTGAATAAAAAATGGGGCGGCAAGTCTGCGTGCATCTGCGGGACCAGCGCGAAAATCTGCCCTGACGGGTTGGTTGAATAGAAAACGGTTGAATCGTTGAATGGGGAGTACGAATGCCCAACCATCATAATTAACAGCAGGAAGGGCAAATGTCTCCCTCTGGCAAAACCTTCCCTATGAGGGAAGGTGCCCGAGACGATAGCGTCGAGGGCGGAAGGGTACAAAAAAAAGACAAAAGAAAAATGAAAAATGAAAAAAATGGGGGCTTTGACTCTGCG
>CAZHIZ010000064.1:0-17761 GCA_964532875.1 uncultured Caldithrix sp.
CAATTAACCGAAAGGAGACCGATATGAAGAAGATCGTATTTTTCAGCACGGTTCTTTTGCTTTTGTGGGCCGTAAGTTCGATGAGTGCCAAGAATTTTAATGCGCCCAAACAGCAGGTTATTCTGTTTAATTTTGAAAACGTGCCGGTGGGCCAAATTCCCGACGGTTGGAAAGTGGAAGCCACCAACCCCAAAGGCAAACTGGCCGTGTGGAAAGTTATTGAAGATTCTACGGCACCTTCGGGAAATAAAGTGCTTTCCCTGATTGATGCCAGCCATTCTTTCGGCAGTACGTACAACTTGTGCTGGACGAGAAACATTCCGTTCATGAACGGCGATATTCTGGTAAAATTTAAAGCCAACTCCGGGCGCGAAGACGAAGGCGGCGGTGTCATCTGGCGCGCCAAAGATCGCAATAATTACTACATTGCCCGCTTCAATCCCCTGGAAGACAACTTCCGCATTTATTACGTAAAAAACGGTGTGCGGCGCATGTTGGCCAGTGCACGCATTGCCTTAAAAGCCCATCAATGGCATTCCATGAAAATTACCGTGGACGGCAATAAATTCGAAGGCTATTTGAACGGTAAAAAGTTGTTAAGCACACGCTGCAAAGTGTTTAATGAAGCCGGTGGTGTGGGCTTGTGGACTAAAGCCGATGCAGCCACTTCGTTTGATGATTTTCAAGTGATTTTGAGACCCTGAGCTTATTGAACCGTCAAATTTAACCCCAAAAGAACGGTCAAAAGGTTAAACGTACGCAGAAAATAGTCGATTTTAAATGAGTACGGAAAAATTCGTTTGAAGACATTATTTGCAATGAATTTCATATAGCCATTCGATGTCACACAGGAGAGCGAACATGAAACGCACGTATTTCCTCTTACAGATAGCCGGTGTCCTTTTTTTAACTCTGGCGGTTTTGATTTCTTGCGCCAAAAAGCAGTCGTCGCCTCCCACGGTTACCGTTTACGTTTCGGAAGACCAGGTGTTCTCGGAACCGGTGTTAAAAGATTTCGAAAAAGAAACGGGCATTAAGGTGAAAGCCATTTACGATACGGAAGAAGCCAAGAGCACCGGTACCATGAACCGTTTAATTGCCGAAAAAAACAATCCGCAGGCCGATGTTTACTGGGCCAATGAGCCGATTCGCGCCGAGGTTTTAAAACAAAAGGGCATTGCGGCGCCCTATTTTTCGCCTAATGCCAAAGACATTCCCGCCGTGTTCAAAGACCCGCAAGGCTATTGGACCGGCTTTTCGGCGCGGGCTCGCGTTTTGATCGTTAACAAGCGCCTCAAAGAGAAACCGGCCTCCATTAAGGCTTATCTCGATCCGCGTTGGAAAGGTCGTGCGGTAATTGCCAATCCTTTGTTTGGCACAACGACCTCGCAAATTGCCGCTTTGTTCACCGTTTGGGGCGATGCGCAGGCTAAAGCATTTATGATGGGCCTAAAGAAAAACAAAGTGGCCGTTTCCACCAGTAACGGCGAAAGTGCCGATTTTGTGGCCGCCGGGCAGTACGATTTTAGTTTGGTCGATAGCGACGATGGTGTAAATCGCATGCGGCAGGGCAAACCGGTAACCATCGTATTTCCGGATCAGGGGCCAAACGATGTCGGTTGCTTTATCGTGCCCAATGCCGTTGTATTGATCAAGGGGGCACCTCATCCTCAGGCGGCTAAAAAATTGATCGACTATCTGCTTGCGCCGCAAACCGAAAGCAAGTTGGCCTTTGCCGACTGTGCTCAAATTCCTTTGCATCCCGGCGTTAAAATGCCGCCCGAACTGAAATCAATCGATCGGATTAAAGTAATGCAGGTGGATTACGCGCGTGTGGCCCGTAAGATGATCGAAATCCAACCGTTTTTAAAATCCTGGATGGGCTTGTAATGCAAAAACGCATCGTGCTGAACGTAGCGGTATTTTTATTAGTGCTTATCGGTTTGTTACCTGTTTTGGTCATGCTGATTAAAAGCGTGTTTGTAAACGGCCGGCTGGATGTGCAGGCCTACCGCGGCCTGCTGGTTTCGGCCAGGCAGTGGACGTTAATGGGGCATAGCTTCATTTTGGCCGGGTTGGTCACTTTGCTCACGACCCTGGTCGGCGTACCGCTAGGCCTTTTGTTCGCCAAAAGCGATTTCCCCTGGCGGAATGTCTTCGTTTTTTTGTTCGTGATTCCTTTGTTGCTTCCGCCTTATGTAAGCGCCGTATCGTGGTTCGATTTGCTGGGCAGGGAAGGGCTTTTGGCACCCCTGTTAAACCCCGGGGTAATTCGGCTCATCGATCAATGGCTTTTTGGGCTGCCCGGTTGTGTTTTTGTTTTGTTTTCGGTATTTTTGCCGGTGCCCATGATTTTAACCATGGCTTTTTTAAAAACCGTGGATGTGCATCTGGAAGAAGCCGCACGGTTGACGGCCGGTTGGGGAAGAGTGCTTAAGGGGATTACCTTACCGTTGATCGCACCGGGAATTTTACTTTCGGCTTTATTGATTTTTTTACTGACATTCGGCGAATTCGGAGTACCTGAATTTTTGCGTTACCCGGTTTTCCCCGTGGAAAGTTTTACGCAGTTTTCGGCTTTTTACAATTTTAAAGCGGCTACGGCGGCTGCCACACCCCTGGCCATCGTAACGCTTTTGGCTTTGCTTTTGGAAGATCTGTTTTTGCGGGAACGTACCTATCAATTGCGCCCCGTACAGGATACGACGCACCGAGCGTTCATCCCCTTAAACAAGGCCCGTCCTTTGTTGGTGAGCGCGGTAGGTGTGTTGGCTTTCTTCCTGGTCATCTTGCCTTTTTCGGCCCTGGTGCTTAAATCCGCTTCGCTGACGGAGTACGCACAGGCCCTGAGCAAAACCGGCGGCAGCTTGCGGCGCAGCATCGAATATGCCTTTATGGGTGCCACGCTGCTCACCATCTTCGGTTTTTTCATCGGGTATTTGGTGCAAACCAAAGCGCTGAAATTCTGGCGCAGTGTGGATTCCATGACCTTGTTTTTATTTGCTTTGCCGGGTACGGTCATCGGCATCGGTTTGATCGGTTTGTGGAACCGGCCCTGGACGAATTTCATTTACGCTACGCCGCTCATTATTGTGACGGGTTATCTGGCCAAATACACGGCTTTAACCAGCCGCATTACGGTTACCCAGTTGGCACAGGTACCGCCTTCCATGGAAGAAGCGGCGCAAATGGCCGGGGCCGGATGGTTACGGCGTTTGATTTTTATCGTGGCTCCCTTGGCCGGCAAAGGGCTTTTAGTGGCCTGGATTGCGGGCTACATCTTTTCATTGCGTGATACCGCCATTACCATGATTGTGTATCCCGCCGGCCACGATACGCTTCCCGTACGCATTTTTACCTTAATGGCCAACGGTTCGCCGGAATTAATCGCTGCGCTTTGCGTGATTTTAATTGCGGCTACTTTGATACCGGCCGGTTTGCTGTTCGGCGCCTTGCGCTTTAAACGACGGGAGGTCGCAGTTTGAGCTTGATTCGTCTGGATTCGGTAACAAAATTTTACGGCCGGGAAGCCGCCTTGCATTCCTTAACCTTGGACGTTAATGCCGGGGAACGTCTGGTTCTTTTGGGCCCTTCAGGCTGTGGGAAGACTACGGTATTACGATTACTTGCCGGATTTATCGCTCCCGATTCGGGGCGTATCTATCTGGGCGGGCGTCTGGTGTCTCAACAGGGGCAAATTTTGCTGCCGCCGGAAAAACGAAATATCGGCATGGTTTTTCAGGATTTGGCTTTGTGGCCCCATTTGTCGGTACACGGCAATTTGGCTTTCGGTTTAAAAGCCCTCAAGGTGACCAAAAGGGAAAGGGAAGAGCGGATTCGGCACATGCTGCAATTGGTGGGCCTGGAAGGTTTTGAAAAACGCAAACCTGCCGAACTTTCCGGAGGGCAACAGCAACGGGTGGCGCTGGCACGTGCCCTTATTTTGCAACCCGAAATACTGCTCATGGACGAGCCGCTTTCCAGTTTGGATTTGGAATTGAATATCCGGTTACGTCGTGAGGTGGTGCGCCTGCAACAAACCCTGGGGTTTACACTGCTTTATGTAACGCATGATCGTTCGGAAGCATTCGGCATTGCCACGCAAGTGGTGCAAATGGCCAAAGGACGAATCGTATTTCAGGGTTCGGTTCCCGAAATGCGCGCACGGTTAAACGATCAAATGGAATTTTGAAAAGAACGATACGAAAATAGGAGTTCGTAATGAAACAAAATGTCTTAATGGCGACTCTTGTAAGTCTGCTTGTCTTTTCTCTTACTACGCTTTTGGGACAAGTTTCGCAACCCAATGTGATTCATGCCTATTTCACGAAACAGCCTGTTCAACTGGACGGTCGTCTGGATGAATCGTCCTGGCAAAAGGCCGAACATATTTCCAACTTTACGCAGCGCGAACTAAACGAGGGCCAACCGGCAAGCGAACGCACCGAAGTGGCGGTTTTGTACGACCATAAAAATTTGTACATCGGTGTTTGGTGCTACGATTCGGATGTGTCCAAAATCGTGGCGCAGGAAATGCAGCGCGATTTTCAGTATTCAACGGATGATAATTTTAAGATCGTGCTCGATACTTACCACGACGGACGCAACGGCTATTTGTTCGTGACCAATCCCAATGCCGCCCGTTTCGATGCCCTTATTCAAAATAACGGGGATCGCGTAAACGAATCGTGGAACGGAGTTTGGAACGTAAAAGCAACCGTTACCGACAAAGGCTGGTTTGCGGAATTCGAGATTCCTTTTTCCACTTTAAAATTCAGTACCAAACCCGAGCAAATTTGGGGTGTTAATTTCGAGCGCAATATTCGCCGTAAACGGGAACAGGATTTGTGGCAGGGATGGTCGCGTGATGCGGAAATTGAACAGGTGAGCCGGGCCGGTATTTTGGCGGGAATTAAGGGAATTAGCGGGGTGACCTTAATCGAATTCAAACCCTACGGTATTGCCGGTTTCGAGACCTATCCCGACGCACCTCTGGACAGCAAATTAAATGCCGGTGCCGATCTGAATTATTTGATTACTCCCAGTATGAAGTTGAATTTAACCGTTAATACCGATTTTGCTCAGGTGGAATCGGATCGCATGCAGGTGAATTTGACGCGCTTTTCGCTGTACTATCCGGAAAAGCGTGCTTTTTTTCTGGAGGGACGCAATTACTTCGATTTTAGTTTAGGCCGTCGCACCCAGCCCTTTTACAGCCGGCGGATCGGTTTGACGAACGAAGGTAAGCCCATTCCGATTTTAGCCGGCGCGCGGCTTTTGGGTAAAGAAGGAAAAACCACCCTGGGCGCCATGTCTCTGCAAACGGCACGCAAAGATTCCATTCCGTCCACCAATTACACGGTGCTGCGTTGGAAACAGGATATTTTCAAACAGTCCACCATCGGGGTGATCGGCGTGGGTAAAATCCAGCCCGGGCGACGAAATATGGTGTACGGAAGCGATTTTTTGTATTCCACCACCAGGATGTTCGGCGATAAAAATTTTGCTTTCGGCGGGGCTATTGCTCAAAGCTACACCTCCGACCGAAAAGACAAAACCGGTTTGGCCAGCCGGGTGTTCATTGATTTCCCAAACGATTTAATCGATTTTTCCGCCGTGTGGGATCGTACGGAAGCCCGTTTTAATCCGGAAACCGGTTTCCAGAGTCGTACGAATTATCAAATGTACAATGCCGATTTGCGCATCAAACCGCGACCTAAATTCATACCGTGGATTCAAAAACTGGTTTTTAAGCTGTTCGATTTCAATTATTACATTGATGATCAAACACACCAATTGCAGACCCTGTGGTCGGAATTTCGTCCGCTGGGTTTTACCACCAAAAGCGGCGATTTTTTCGAATCCAATATTCAGCGGCGGGCCGAACGCCTGACGGAGGATTTTGAAATCCACAAAGGCATCATTATTCCTAAAGGGGAATACTGGTTTACCCGTTACGAACTGCAGTACGGCTCGTTCCGCGGCAAACCTTACCATTATTTTGTCTTTTTTAATTGGGGGCGATATTACGACGGACAGCGCACGCAATGGGCCGTGCGTAACGTGTACCAGATTAATCGGCACGTGAGCGCCAGCGTCAATTATTCTCAGAATTTCATCTCTTTGCCCGGGGGCGATTTTATGATTCACGAGGTCAGCGGTCGTTTATCCATGGCTGTTAATCCCGATTTGTACGGATCGGTGTTCGGGCAATGGAATAACGAGAGTAAGGAAGTACTTATTAATTTTCGCGTGAATTGGATTCCTACGCCGGGCACCAATTTTTATTTTGTAGTCAATCAGGGCTTCGATACCTCCGGCAAAAGTGTTAAAGTCTCGAACACCACCGTTTTAACCAAACTGGTCTGGCGGTTCGTGTTGTGAGCAAACGCTTCGTGCCTGATCGATTGAATGCGAAAAGAAAGAAAGGCAAAGCATGAAATACGGGAAGTTGCACACGATTTTGCCATTCTTTTTCTGGGCGATTTTAAGCGTTCCGGCCTGGGCGCAGGTGCTCTCGTTTGATGAATGTTTGCAACGTGCAGCGCAAAACAGCTATGAGGTTGAAGCGGCCCAATTTACCGTTAAGGCCAAAAGCAAACAATTTTTAGGAGAAGTTACCAAAGCCTTTCCCCGCTTTTCCACTCAATTGGGTTTTGAACGGCACACCTTACCTGCTTACGGATTTACACAGCGTTGGGCTTTTTTGCAAGGTGACTGGGCAGCGGGCAATTGGCTTTTTAAACCTTACCTGGCCGCAGGGAAGGAAGCGCAAGCCGCCGAACGCCTGGCCCGCTGGAGTAGGCTGAAAGCCATGGCAGAAGCAGCCGATTTGTACATCGCCGTTTTGCAAAACGAAAAAGAACGCTATTTATTAAATGAGCGCCTCCGGCTATTAAGCTTGCACAAGCAAGTTGCCTTTGCCCTGTGGCAGGCTGGTTCCAGAACCGAATTGGATGTATTGCAGACAAAAGCCGAAATGTTGCGCTTAAAAGAAAACCTGAGCACGGTTCGGCAGCAGGAGGATGTGCTACGAAGCGTGTTGCGCACCATTCTCCGTTTAACTGCCGGCGATTCGTTGCAATTGATGGCACTCAATACCGCTAAGATTTGTAGCAAACCCATACCGCCCCTTTCCGGGCACGAGCTTTTGGCCAACCCCCGCTTACAGGCTTTGCAGTTGCAGGCCCAGGCCCAAAGACAAGCGGTGGCGGCGGTTAATGCCCGTTTAACGCCCCGCCTGCAACTGACGGGCGGTTTTTTCTGGGATCAGGACCCTACGGGGGACGGGAACTACTGGCTTTTAGGCGCAGGATTATCCTTCCCCCTGTTTCAATGGAACGCAACCACCTACCGGAAACAGCAGGCCCGTTTAAAGGCTCGTTCCGTCAAGAATAAAGGATTGGCCTGGCAACGGGAATTGCGCATTCGTTTACAAAAAATTCACAGTTCGTTGGGTCGTTTGAAACACGTCATGGCCTTGCAGGACGAGCGCCTGGCCGTTCAAGCCCGGGCATTCGCTTTGGCCCGGGCCAATTACAAAGCCGGTCTGATTACCAATCTGGAATATTTGAATGCGCAGCAGGGCCTGACCGAGATTAAAATCCGACGGCAGAAAACCGCCCTGCAATACGTTTTACTTTTGGTACGCTTCTATTTATTAATCGATCGGCCGCAAGACTTATTCCGAGAATTGCGGTAACACCCAACCATGTTCAATGCACGAAAAACACGAGGTTTCGATGATTAGAAGAATTGTGCTTTTTGCCATTAGTGTTCTCTTTTTGTTTTATTGCAGTCGTCAATCGGACGAAAGGCAGTCAAAGGCCGCGGCGGCCAAAGTGCACGTAAAAACGGCTGCGGTGCGGCGCATGAATCTGGTGGACACGGTTCGTTTTTTCGGAGCGGTTGCCTGGCACAACGAACTGCAATTGGCTTCGCAGTTTGACGGCCGCTTGAGCAATTTTCATCTGTATTTGGGAGATCGGGTACGTCAGGGCCAGCAAATCGGGGATATCATCCCGGCTCAACGCGAGGCACTGCTGCAAATCCTGCCTGCCATCGATCCTGCCTTGCGCCCCGTTTTACAACAACAAATTAAAACGATTCCCTTAAAATCGCCTTTGTCCGGTACCGTCATCGAAGTTTATCGGCACAACGGAGATGTGCTGCAAAAGGGCCAGCCTATTGTACGCATCGGCAATTTGCAGATTTTAGACGTGCTGGGCGATTTGCCTTTGGCAGACATTGAACCGGCACGCGGACAAAAAACCATGCGTGTTACTTTTCTGGATTTCAGACATCGCCCGCTTACTTTGCCGGTGGCAGCCATCGGTGGTGCCGTGGATGTTAAAAAGCAAACCGTAACCGTACGTTTAAGCCTGCCAAATAGCCAGCAACTTTTTCGGCCCGGGATGCGCGTGCGGATTGATTTTCCGGGAACTGTGCATGCCCGGGCCACGGTTATTCCCAGAGAGGCTCTTTTGGAGCAAGAAGGTGTGTACAGCGTTTTTGTTGTAAAAAAAGGCAGGGCATTTAAACGCAATTTGCAAATCGGTCTTAAACAAGCCCGCTGGATCGAAATACTCAGCGGTGTACGGGCGGGAGAAACGGTGGTAACGCAAAAAGCCTATTCACTGGTTGACGGCATGGAGGTGGTTACGGAATGAACCGCTTATCCCGGTTTACGGCTGAAAACAAGGGGGCGCTGATTTTTCTGGCTTTCTTTTTAAGCGCCATCGGATGGTATTTAATTTATCAAATCCCGGAAGGGGTTTTCCCCGATGCCGAATTTCCGCGGATTGCCGTGATGGTGGATTACGGCCTGGCTCCGCTCAAAGAGATGGAAATGGAAGTTGCCAAACCCATCGAAGAAGCCATGATGATGGTGGAAGGCGTAAGTCGCGTGCGAACCACTATCAGCCGAGGATCCGCCGAAATTAATGTGGATTTTCAATGGCACCAGGATATGTTCCGAGCCTATCAACTGGTGCAGGCCGCGGTGAGCGGCATCCAACACCAATTGCCACCGGGTGTGCAATTGGAAGTACGGCGCTTTACCACCAGTACCTATCCTGTGGCCGGTTACAGTTTAACCTCGGATAGCCTGTCCTTATTGCAATTGCGCGACTTGGCGGTGTACGTCATTCGGCCGCAATTGGCTGCCATTCCGGGCATCTACAATATCGAAGTGATGGGCGGTAAACAACGTGAATATTGGGTCAATGTGCATCCGGAACAATTGACGGCCTATCACATCGACTACCGACAGGTGGAAGACGCCTTGCGAAAAAGCAATAAACAAACCTTTGTGGGACGCCTGAACGAATCCCACAAATTGTATTTGAATATTGCCGATAACCGCTTTTTGCAAATGGAAGATATCGAACACACGATTGTGGCCTACCGTGACAATACACCTGTTTTATTATCCCAGATTGCCACGGTGCAACCCGCCCTTAAAGAAACCTTTATTGCCTGCGAAAGCGATTTGCAACCGGCCGTATTACTTACAATTATCAAACAGCCGAAGACCAATGCCGTTAAAATAATGAAAACCGTGCAGCAAAAATGGCGTGAGTTGCAAAAAATTTTGCCTGCGAATATTCGGGTACGCAAATGGTACGATATGAGCGATTTTGTCCAACGCTCGATTCGTAGCGTGCGTGATGCCATGTTTTTGGGTGCCGTGTTGACCATGCTCATCCTGTTTTTGTTTTTGCGGCGCTTGCGCATTACGCTGGTGGCCGTGATTATTATTCCCGTGGCTTTATTAATCAGCTTTATTTTCATTAAGCTTTTGGGGATGAATTTAAATTTAATGAGCTTAGGCGGGCTGGCCGCTGCCATCGGTATTTTGGTGGATAATGCCGTGGTGGTGGTAGAAAATATCGAGCGTTATTTGGAAAAAGGCGTTGCCCGATCCGAAGCGGTTGTGCAGGCCACGGCGGAAATCATCCCGCCGCTTTTAGGAGCAACACTGACCACTCTGGTGGTTTTTGTGCCCTTAATCTTTTTAAGCGGGGTGCCTGGAATTTTTTTCCGTTCCTTGGCTTCCACTTTGGCCGTGGCTATTTTTGTCTCCATGCTATTGGCCGTGTTTTTAACGCCGGCCTTAGCGGCTGTTTTTATTTCGCGCAAGAAAAAAAGAGAGGGCAGGTTTCTTCCTTATTTAGTAGCTGTACAGCAAAACGGCTTGCGGGTCTTGATAAAACGACCGGCCCTAACTTTGGGCACAGTGCTTTTCCTGGCCTTTGTGGCCCTTTTCTTTTACACCCACATCCCTTCCGGCTTTTTACCCGAATGGGATGAAGGCACCATTGTGCACGATTACCTGGCGCCACCCGGCAGTTCCATCGAAGGCACCAAAAGCATGTTGAAAGATATTGCGCGTTTTATCATGAGTCTGCCGGATGTGGAGACCTATTCTTTGCGTACCGGACGAAGTTTGGCTCATCCGCGTACGCATGCCAACGAAGGCGATTTTGTCATTAATCTGAAAAAGAACCACAAACTATCCTCATTTGAAATCATGGATCGCATTCGGGCCTTCGATGCGGCCCACGAACCGCGTTTGCAACCGGAACTGTTTCAGGTTCTGCCGGACCGCCTAAACGATTTATCCGGAGAAATTGCACCGGTGGTCATTAAAGTGTTCGGTGAAAATTTACGGGTGCTCCAGCAAGTTGCCGCTCGCATTGCCGATTCCCTCAAAAAGGTACCCGGGGCTGTAGATGTGTACAAAGGGTTTTCTCAGAGCGAACCGGAGTTAACCATTCGTGTGCGTCCAGAGGCGGCACGACGTTTCGGGCTGACGGTTGATCAGGTACAGAAGGCGGTTCATTTTGCCCTGTGGGGCGATGTGGCTACGCGCATGATGCAGGGTTTAAAAATGATTCCCGTGCGCGTTCGCTATCCAGCACAGGACTTCAGGCATGTTGAAAATATTCGTCGTTTGCCCATTTATTTGCCCCAAATTGATCGATCGGTAGCGTTAAGCGAACTGGCCACCATCCGCAAAATACCCGGGCGCACGGATATTGATCATGAAAATTTGGTACAGGTGGTTAATGTGAAAGCCCATATTTCCGGTCGCGATCTGGGTGGAATCATCCATGATGTCAAACGCATGTTGGCGGCCATCCCGTTACCGGCCGGAGTGACCGTTGAAATCGGCGGTCAATATCGCAGTCAGCAACGGGCCTTCCGCGAGTTAATATTGATTTTACTTTTTGGCGCTTTTTTAGTGTATGCCATTTTATTATTCGAATTCAAATCGTTTCGTACGGCCGGGGTGATTTTGTTGGGTACGGTATTGGCGGTAAGCGGTGTATTTCTCTTTTTGTGGCTGACTTCCATACCCTTAGATATTTCGGCTTTTATGGGCATGATAATGATTGTCGGTGTGGTGGTGAATAATGGAATTTTATTTATCGATTACACGGAAAAATATGTAGTGCAAAATCCGGATTTACGCCAGGCCTTGCTCATGGCCGGCCGTGTTCGTTTGCGTCCGATTTTAATGACCACCCTGTCCACCATTTTCGGATTCTTACCCCTGGCCCTGGCTATGGGGGAAGGATCGGAAATGTTGCAACCTCTGGCTGTTTCCATGATCGGCGGTATGGGCGTGGGCATGGCGCTTTCTTTGTTCATTATTCCCGCCCTGTATTGGCTGGTGCATCACCGGCGATATGCACACGCTTACTAATTTTTTTGTAGATTTTGTTAGGGATGTTGTAAGAGAATGAACAATTCATTAAAAAACCCGGGGCAACCGCCATGGCAGTCACCCCGGGCTGGTGGGGGGCAGGGTATTGTTGAGGGCTCAAAACTATTGAATCAGTTCAAATGCACCTTTGACTAAAATATCCGCATCACCTAAGGTTTCGGCATTTAAAATTTGTATGTAACCGTCATTGGATAATCCCACCTTAACCGGTCGTTGGACAAAAACATAATGTCCGTCGGAAAAAGACTTTTTTTGCAACACATAATAGGCTTTACCCATATTAACTACAGCATCTGTCGGTAAGGCAGGGGCCAGGGTTTCATTAACTAAAATTTCGGCTTCGATGTACATTCCCGGTATAAAACGGATCGTTTGCAGTGGACTATGTAAATGACCGTGCACATTAATGGATCGATCTCTTTCGGAAACCGCCTTTCCCACTAAAAATACTTCGGCTTCAAAATAGTGCGATCCATTCTCAGGCAAACGAAAGCGAATAGGCTGGCCCTTATGAATACGCATGATATCTTTTTCGAATACATTCAATTCCAGGTGTAAGTGCTTGGTGCTTACGAGTGAAACGGCTACCTGGTTAGGGCTTAGATATTTACCTTTGGTAATATTTACTGCCGTTACGAAACCGGAAATGGGAGCTTTGATGGGTACAAAGCTACTCATGTTTTCTGTGGTCAAAGTTTGTGGATCGATATTTAACAGGCGCAGCTTTTTGTCCAGGGCTCGATAGTCAGCCAGCATGGTAAGATAATCGGATTCGGCTTTTAAAAATTTCTTTTTAGATGCCACATTATCCTGCAAAAGTTGTTTTTGACGTTCGTATTCCGCCCGCAGATAATTTAATTGGCTTTTGGCGCTCAAATAATCCTGTTGCATTTGTACATAATCGGGATTTTCCAGTGTGAACAGAGTAGCGCCCCGGTTTACCTTTTGGCCAACCAATAAATGTACGTCTTTAACCGTGCCGCCGTAATAAGCGCTTACGGCAGCTTTGTACTGCGGGGGAACATCCAGCATGCCGGTTGCCTGTATGCGTTGGGAAAATTTACGTGGCTTGATTTTCCCCAATTCCATTCCGGAACCCGTAAATTGTTCTACGGTTAATACGATTTCTTTTTCCTTGGTGGACGCTTGGTTTGCTTTAGTCTCGTTTTGTTTTGGACTACCGCAAGCGGCTAATAAAGCCAGCATGAAGAGAATACCGGCTGACATTTTGAGTAGTTTCATTTTACATTTCCTTCTATTTTGTTGTTAAAACCAAATAATTTAGGGTTAAAACCGTTTGATTGTATTTATGCAAATTGTTTAGATAATTCATTTTAATTTCTACCGAACTGCGCACCAGTTGAATATATTGTAAATAAT
Source organism: uncultured Caldithrix sp. (assembly GCA_964532875.1). GTDB lineage: Bacteria > Calditrichota > Calditrichia > Calditrichales > Calditrichaceae > Caldithrix. The sequence continues at coordinate 13,112 of CAZHIZ010000064.1, forward strand.
CGATTTCACCGTTGGAATAGGCTTTATTGGCGTTTTCCAGTAACTGGCGGGAAAGGGCCTGACCGGTGGTTTCGTAGTATTGTACAGCCTGTAAATAGTTTTGCAATTGGGCCTGTAATACCTGTATTTGTGCCTTGCGTTTGGCCTCATAATCATGATAACGCTCCCGTACGATTTGACGCTGAACTTTGGCTTGCTGCAGTTCGGAACGTTCCTGGAAGAAAAGGACAGGAAGAGAAATACCTACGTTTATCCCATAATATTTCTTAGCATTTGGTCCGTTATTGCTACCCACAAAAGCCCCAATATGAATATCCGGTAGAAAATTCTGGCGTTTCAAACTCACGTTCAAATCGGAAACTCGCAGCATTTGTCGGTAGTAGTTCAGACCGCTGCCTCCCGGATCACCTGAAGCAAGGTTTAAACGTGGCAACTCCATGGGTGGAAGAAGATAGGTGCGCTTACTTTGTAAAAAGGCATTTAGCCTGGCGTAGGCAGCTTTTATCTCTCCCTGTGTTTGTTGTAATTTTACTTCTACGTCCTTCTTCTGGGTCAGAGCACTGAGATATTCCAGCCGATTGCTTTCTCCCAGCTCATAGCGCCGTTGAGCCGCATTTGCGAAGTGGGTTAATAAACTGTCTAAAAAGTGGTAATGACGTTGCACGTTATTCAGGTAAACGATGGTGTAATAAACCCGCGCAACTTCCTGCTTGAGTAATGTTTTACTCATGGTAAGTTTTTCTTGTTGCGCACCAACCAAGGCTTTATTTCGGCTTCGCTGGGTTAGATATCGGGTGGGAAATTTTAAGGTCTGATTTACTCCCCATACATCCAATGGCAAATTGTTTGCTGCGATGTTGTTTTGGTCGTAGCTATAGTAGAAATCGGTTTTAGGTAAATTTAGGGCACTGGCGCTCTGCACATGCTTAACTTGCAGGCGTTCGGCCCGTAAGCCGGCATTACCTTTTAATGCAAGTTCAATGGCCTGTTCGAAGGTAAGGTAATTGTTTTTTCCCTGTGGATTTTGCGCTTTTACCGTAAACGGTGCGACCACAAACAATAATGAGGCGAGCAGGGTTAGCATTTTGCCGTTTTTCAGCCGAATGCGTAATTTGAAATCGTCCATTATCGAATAAAGCACCGGCAGAACGATCATGGTTAAAAAGGTAGCGGTAATCAATCCGCCGATTACTACGGTGGCCAGGGGACGCTGCACTTCCGCGCCAGCGTTTGTGGATACGGCCATGGGCAAAAACCCCAGGGCAGCAGCGCTGGCGGTTAATAAAACGGGACGTAGGCGATCCTTGGTGCCCAGAAGAATCCGTTTATGAACATCTTTAATGCCTTGTGCTTTAAGTTCTTTAAAGTGTTCGATTAATACGATGCCATTAAGTACGGCAATACCAAAAAGGGCAATAAAACCCACACCGGCCGAGATACTAAACGGCATTCCCCGCAGAGCCAGTAATAGCACTCCGCCCACGGCGGCAAAAGGAATGGCGCTGTAAATCATAAGCGCTTCTTTAAAAGAGCCGAAGGCAAAGTGTAACATAACAAAAATCAGAAACAATGCTACCGGCACGGCAATAGCTAACCGTCGTTTGGCATTTTCCAGATTTTCAAATTGACCGCCGTAGGTAACCGTGTAACCAACCGGCAGATGAATTTGGGTATCGACGATATGGCGGACGTCTTTTACCACGGAAGCTAAATCGCGATTTCGTACATTCACCCCGATCACAATGCGTCGACGTGTGTTGTCCCGTGAAATTTTAGCCGGGCTTTTTGTAATGCGAATGTCGGCAAATTCGCTCAGCGGCAGAGTGTGGCCGTTGGGTAAGGTAATGGCGGCTTTCTTCAGGTTGTCGATGTTCTGACGATGGGCCTGATCGAAGCGCAGCACTAAATCGAATTGTTTTTCACCTTCGAATATGGTTCCGGCCTTGGCACCGGCAAAGCCCATGGAAATGATATCGTTTAAATCCTGCACGTTCAGACCGTATTTGGCGATTTTTTGCCGATTGTAAATCACGCTCATCTGAGGCAGACCGGCGGTCTTTTCCACACTAATGTCTGCGGCACCCGGTACGTTCTGAATCGCAGCTTCGATTTCTTTAGCCTTGTGGTAAAGAATATCTAAATCTTCACCAAAAATTTTAACGGCCAGGTCGGCACGTACGCCGGTAATCAATTCATTAAAGCGCATTTCAATGGGTTGGGTGAATTCGTAATCGATGCCGGGAATGACCGAAAGAGCCTCTTTAAATTTGTCGGCCAGCTCGTCTTTGCTCTTGGCGGTCACCCACTCGTCCTTGGGCTTTAATGTAATGATGACGTCGCTTTCTTCCATGGACATGGGATCGGTAGGCACTTCCGCTGCACCGATCCGGCTGACCACGTTTTTAACTTCCGGAAATTGTTTCAAAATTTTTTCCATGCGGGTCATGATTTCAATAGTTTTACTGAGCGATGTTCCGGTTTTTAACACCGGTTGAATGACAAAGTCGCCTTCATCTAATGTTGGTACAAATTCCGCCCCCATTCGTGTAAAAATAAAGGTCGCTGCAATCAATAAGCTCAGGGCCAGGGAAAGTACCGTTTTTTTGTGCTTTAAGGCCCAGTCAATCGAAGGCCGGTACAGTTTCAGAAGGAAGCTCATTAAACGTTTTGAAATGGTATTTTTCTCAGGATCGGAAGGGCGTAAAAATAACGAAGAAACTACCGGAACATAAGTAAATCCTAAAAGCATTGTCCCGATCAAAGCAAAAGTAAATACTTCAGCCATTGGTTTAAACATCTTGCCTTCCACACCGGTTAAGGAAAGAATGGGAATGAAAACAATGATAATAATGATTTGTCCGAACACAGCAGAGCGGGTCATTTTTATTGTACTGTCACGCGCGATGTCGTCTCGCAACTTCTGACGATTTTGAACAGGGAGTTTCAATAAATCGCTACGACGCGAAGTGATACGAAAGGCGATGAACTCTACGATAATTACTGCACCGTCGATGATGATTCCAAAATCGATGGCGCCTAGACTCATCAGGTTAGCGTCCACCCCAAAAATGTACATCATGGACAAGGCGAACAGCAAACTAAGCGGAATGACTGAGGCCACCACCAACCCGGAACGCAAATTACCCAGCAAAAGCACAACTACGAAAATCACGATCAGAAATCCCAATACCAGGTTTTCGGTAATGGTGAAAGTGGTTTTGCCGATCAGTTCGCTGCGATCCAGAAAGCCGTTAATAACGATACCTTCCGGCAACGTTTTTTGAATTTGGGCCACGCGCGCTTTAACGCGATCGATTGTTGCTTTGGAATCGGCGTCCTTAAGCATCATTACCTGGCCCAGCACTTTTTCGCCTTCGCCATTGGCCGTAATAGCCCCGAAGCGGGTGGCGTGACCAAAGCCCACCCGGGCCACATCGCGAATGTAAACAGGTATACCGTCCACGGTTTTAATGACGATATTGCGGATGTCGTCTAAGGTTTTGGTCAGGCCCTCGCCGCGGATAAAGTAGCTTTGATTGGTTTTTTCGATGTACCCGCCTCCAGCTACGCTGTTGTTCTTTTCCAGTGCCCTGTAAATTTCGGCCAAGGAGAGTCCCATGGCGCGGATGCGCTCGGGATTGACGGCTACTTCGTATTGTTTTAAATAGCCGCCCCAGGTATTCACCTCTACCACACCTTTAATGCCGGATAATTGGCGGCGGACGATCCAGTCCTGAATGGTGCGCAGGTCGGTGATAGAATATTGGTCCTTGTGGGCTGAATCGGTATCAATAATGTACTGGTAAATTTCGCCAAGACCGGTAGTAATGGGGCCCATAAACGGCCTGCCGAATCCTTTGGGGATGTTTTCTTGAGCACTTTTGATTTTTTCGGCAATGAGCTGGCGCGGCAGGTAGGTTCCCATGTCGTCGTCGAACACGATGGTTACCACGGAAAGACCGAATTTGGAAATGGAGCGGATTTCTTTTACACCGGGTAGATTGGCCATCTCCAATTCCACCGGGTAAGTCAGGTATTTTTCCACATCTTCGGTTGAAAGATTGCGGGAAGTGGTAATCACCTGTACCTGGTTGTTGGTCACATCCGGCACAGCTCCGATGGGCAGTTGCGAGAGCGCATACAGCCCGAAAAAAATCAGAGCGAGTGTAGCCAGAATGATGATCAGCTTGTGGTTAATGCTGTAATTAACAAGTTTTTCAATCATTTTAAAATCCTTTAATTAAAGTTATTCTTTAATTTCTGCCAATAAGATAAGTAAGCAGGACTTAGATTAGGCTTAAAGAAATCTTAAGATATTCTTAAAATAGTAAGAATGCTCAAATTGGCCGGACGGGTCATTGGCTTTTTGTGGTGCATTGCACCCGCTAATGTATCGACGGGCTATTTACAGACGTCCCTGACGGGATGGGAAATATAGTGTAGTCCTATTAAACGGATTTAGATTTTCCTCCCGCTTTCGCCACCCGGTTGCCGAGAATATATGCTGATTCGGAAAAAGCGACAGATCGGCCCAAATACATGTTTGAATTGCCATGAGCTGAATTGCCACGAGCTTTAGCTCGTGGACAAAAGAACTACCACAAAATAATGGGGATTTATCCCCAATACTGAAGAGCAAAATGGGCAGCT
>CAZHIZ010000065.1:0-17723 GCA_964532875.1 uncultured Caldithrix sp.
TTTTTCTTTGCCAGCATCCGAATCTTCTCTAAAAATCAAAAAAAGATTTTACTAAAAAAACGGAATTGGTTAATTTACGCCGTCAATCGGAAATTCGAGTAAAAATAAACATAAAGGAAAAATACAGTGCAAAACATTCTGGTTTTAGGAGCCGGTTTCGTAGCCCGTCCTCTAATTCGGTATTTATTGGAAAAAACGGAATTCCGTTTGACTGTGGCCGATATTCGCGTGCAACAAGCCGAAAAACTGATAGCCGGTCATCCCCGCGGAAAGGCGGTTAAATTGGATGTGAACGATGAGCAGGCTTTAAGTCAAATCATTAGTGATGCTCAAATTGTAGTCAGTTTGCTCCCCTGGATTTTTCACATTAAAGTAGCCAAAGTTTGCCTCCAGAAAAACAAACATCTGGTCACCGCCTCGTATGTAAAACCGGAAATGAAGGCTCTGGATTCAGAAGCCAAAAAGCGTGGCTTGCTCTTTTTGAATGAAATCGGCGTAGATCCGGGCATCGATCACATGGCTGCCATGAAGATAATCAATGATGTTAAAAACCGAGGCGGACAGATCGTCAGCTTTTACTCGTACTGCGGTGGGCTGCCTTCCTTTCAAAGCAACAACAATCCCTTCGGCTACAAGTTTTCCTGGAGTCCGACCGGGGTTATGCTTGCCGCTTTAAATGACGGCCGCTATCTAAAAGACGGAAAGATCATTCAAGTGCCGGGCGAAAAATTGTTCCAGCATTACTGGCTTAAAGATATCCCCGGTGTAGGCACATTCGAAGCTTACGTAAACCGGGATGCCCTGCCCTATATCGACCTGTACCATATTCAAGGCGTAAAAACAATGTATCGCGGCACATTACGTAATATCAGCCATTGCGAATCGTGGGATTACTTTAAAAAGTTGGGTTTATTCGATCGGGAAAAGCAATACGATTTTGACCGTCTGAGTGTTAAGCAGGTATTGTCCCGTGCCATGAACAGCAAGGGACAAAACATGGCCAAAGAAGTGGCTGCTTTTCTCAACATTCCGGAATTCTCCGTTACGATTCAAAAATTACAATGGCTGGGCATGTTTACGGATCAAAAGCTTCCTTTAGGTCGGGCCACTATTTTCGACATGTTTGCCTATTTAATGGAACATAAACTGGTTTACAATGAAGGCGAAACGGACATGCTGGTGCAACACCACGAATTTATTGCCCAATACGCTAACGGAAACAGAGAAAAAATTGAAGCAACTTTGCTCGATACGGGCATTCCCTTCGGCGATACTTCCATGGCGCGCACCGTGGGCTTACCCGTGGCCATCGCCACCCGGTTGATTGCCGAAGGCAAAATCCGTTTAAGCGGCGTTCATATTCCCGTCCTTCCCGAAATTTACGAACCCGTTTTGGACGAGTTGGCCAAAATGGACATTAAATTCGTCGAACGCCATTCCTGGTTGTAGAACCGTACAATGTTTTGCAGCCTGAATACATCTTATGCTTTTAGCAACATTTTAACCACCCTTTTAAAATCCATTTGCTTTGTGGCAAATGGATTTTTTTAAGTAACCGAATTTAATTTCCACCGAGCCTTTGCGCGCCCTTTTCTTTTATTATTTGCCAAATCTTCCCATGGTTGCATAATTTCGGTTAAACTTCGTATATTTGTTGATCCGAAACTTTGAATGGACAGGTGCTCCATCCCAAAGCGGGTGGTTTTTACAATGATTTACGAAAGACGGAATATTTTCCTTTACAAAAATAAAATTTTCATAACTCTAAAAAAAGGAATGTGCAATGAACAGCATTTTGATTCGCGCAGAAGACAAAAATAAATGGGAACGCCGCGCACCGATTGTACCGGACGATTTAAAACATATTTTGCAAGTAACGCCTACCGAAGCTTACGTGGAAAAATCGGACAAACGTTTTTTTAAAGAATCCGAATATGAAAAAGCAGGAGCTATCATTTGTCAGGGCATGGAAAAAGGCGATGTTATTTTCGGCGTAAAAGAAATTCCCATCGAAAAACTACTTCCCGGCAAAACCTATCTCTATTTTTCACACACCATCAAGGGGCAAAAGGACAACATGCCCATGCTGCAAAAGATCATCGATTTGCAAAGCACCCTGATCGATTACGAAAAAATAACCGATGCTCAGGGCCGACGCCTGGTTTACTTTGGCCGCTACGCCGGTGATGCCGGGGCCATCGACATTTTGTGGCTTCTGGGACAGAACTGGAAAGAGCGCGGTCTGGACACGCCTTTTAGCAAAGTAAAACAAGCATTACACTATCATTCGGTGGAAGAAGCCCATGCCTTTATGGAAGAAATCGGCGAGGACATTCGCCGCAACGGCTTACCGGATGAGCTTCAGCCGTTAATCATCGGAATTTTGGGCTACGGTAATGTTTCCAAAGGCGCTCAATACATCTTGAATGCCCTGCCGACCGAATATATCGAAGCGCCGGACCTACCGAAATTGTGGGCCGGTAAATCATGGGACAAACACACCGTTTATGTGGTCGTATTTAAGGAAAAAGATTTGGTTGAACACAATGAAGGCCGGGCCTTTGATTTGCAGGACTACTACCACCATCCGGAGCACTATCATGCGGTTTTTGAAAAATACTTACCTTACCTGTCGATCTTGATCAACGCCATTTATTGGGAAGATCGTTACCCCCGTTTCGTTACCTGGGATGTTTTGGCCCGATTGCAGCGGGAGGGCCGCCTTCGCTTACAAGGTATTGCCGATATTTCCTGCGACGTTAACGGTTCCATCGAATGCGATACCCATTGCACCGATTCCGGGCAACCGGCATATCGCATCTTTCCCGAAACACGTTCCATCGAACAGGGCTATTTGGGCGAAGGCATCGTTCTTTTGGCGGTGGATAATTTACCCGCCGAACTGCCGAACGATTCGTCGCGCTTCTTTAGCAAGCAATTAACCCCATTCGTCCCGGATATTATCAAAGCCGACTTTAATAAATCCCTTGACGAAAGCGGTTTACCCGAAGAGATTAAACGCGCGGTTATCGTGTACAAAGGCGCTTTGACGCCTCATTTCCAATATTTACAAGAATATTTGCAGTCATAGCTTTTTTTTGTAAACTTAGGACTTAGCCGAGGCGTTATTAAACGACCTGCTGCCCAAGGGCGCATGCAAAATTTCGGAAGAAGGAAATGAACGGAAACGCGAGTAACGTTTTATGAGTATGGAACTTTTAAAGATCAATCCCAAAGCCGTAACGGACTTACTGATTCACTTTTTACGCGAAGAAGTCTACAAGGTCGGCATTAAAAAAGCCGTTCTGGGGCTTTCGGGTGGGGTGGATTCTTCCGTGGTAGGTGCCTTATTGGCCCGGGCCCTCGGCCCCGAAAACGTACACGGTTTAATAATGCCCTATCGCCTGAGTAATCCGCAAAGCCAAGAGCATGCCGAACTTTTGGCCCGCACGTTCCATATTTCCTTCGAAGTGCGCGATATTTCTCCCATGGTCGATGCCTTTTTCGCCGACGAGCCGGATGCGGATGTGGTACGCAAGGGCAATAAAATGGCACGCGAGCGCATGTGCCTGTTGTACGATTACTCGGCTAAAGAAAAGGCTCTGGTTATCGGTACCAGTAACAAAACGGAATTATTGCTGGGTTACGGCACCATTTTCGGCGATTTGGCCAGCGCCATTAATCCCATCGGTGATTTGTACAAAACGCAAATTTGGGAACTGGCGCGCTATCTTGGGGTACCGGAAGTGATTGTCAATAAAGCCCCCTCGGCCGACCTGTGGATCGGTCAAACGGATGAAAAAGAATTGGGTTACACCTACAACGAAATCGACCAGTTGCTGTACTATTTGGTCGATTTGCGCTATTCCAACGAAATGCTTCTGGATTTGGGCTATCAGCAAAAAACCATTGATGACATCAGCCGACGCATTCAACGCAATCAGTTTAAACGCCGGCCGCCGATTATCGCCAAAATTTCGTATCGAACCATTAATCAGGATTTTCGCTATTCACGAGACTGGGGCATGTAAGTGGAAACAATTGAAAAAGGAGCCCTGTACCTTGTGGCTACCCCTATCGGCAATCTTGCGGATATTACCTATCGAGCCGTGCATATTTTACAGCAGGTGGATCTCATCGCTGCCGAAGACACGCGCAAATCTTCCATCCTGTTAAACCATTACCATATTAACACCCCGTTGCGCAGTTACCACAGTTACAATCTGCGGCGCGAAACGCCCAGACTCATTGAACGTCTCAAACAACAGCAGGCCGTTGCCCTGATCTCCGACGCCGGCACGCCCGGCATTTCCGATCCCGGTTATCATCTGGTGCAAGCCTGCATTCAGGAAGATATCCGCATTATCCCCATTCCCGGGCCGTCGGCTCTCATTACCGCCCTGGTTGCTTCCGGCCTACCCAGCCACCGTTTCGTATTCGAAGGATTTTTACCGCAAAAAAAAGGGCGTAAAACCAGGCTCGAACAGTTGGCCAGGGAAGAACGTACCGTCGTGTTGTACGAATCTCCCCATCGCATTCTGAAGACCGTTAAAGAATTGCATGAATATTTTGGCAATCGTTATTGCGTGATGGCCCGCGAGCTCACCAAAAAATTTGAAGAATTTTTTCGCGGTCGCCTGGCGGAATTGGCAAATTATCTTGAAAGTAAACCAATAAAAGGTGAAATTGTACTTTTAATTCAAGGTTTTAATAAAAGGGAATAATGGAATGAAATCTGCCAAAGGCTTATTGCCGGAATGGATTGTGAACGGATTTGTTAAACTGATCATGCCCATGGTGCATTTGTTTGTCAAGCTTAAATTAAGCCCAAATTTTTTTACGACCCTGGGTTTTTTAATCACCACAAGTGCCACGGTAGTTCTGTTCATTAATACGAAATACATCCATTGGTTCGGTTTGTTGGTTCTGCTGGGTGGTATTTGCGATGTTATTGACGGTAAACTGGCCCGCACTTCGGGACGTACTACCAAATTCGGTGCCCTTTACGATTCTTCGCTGGACCGCTATTCCGAAGTGATCATGTTTTTCGGATTGGCCGCTTTTTACGTGCGTCACGATAGTTATTTACTGTCGGTAATGACCTTCATCGCCCTCGGCGGCTCCATGATGGTCAGTTACATTCGTGCCCGGGCCGAAGGCTTGGGTTTTACAGCCAAAGTGGGCTGGATGCAACGAGCTGAACGGGTTGTGATCATCGGATTTGCTGCGTTGCTCAATGTTAATCTATTTAAAATCACCATGTTTCATGTGCACGACTACTACGTAACCTTGTTAGACATAGCCGTGTGGGTCGTAGCCATCTTTGCCAACATTACTGCACTTCAACGCTTATATTTTGTTTATGAATCGGACAAATCGCAAACTTTAAAGGAGGAATCATGATAGAACAATTAAAAAATCTAAAAATCAGCGCACCGAAAGGGAAATTGGGTGTTTTAATGCCCGGCATGGGGGCAGTTTCCACCACGTTCATCGCCGGTGTTCTGGCCATTCGCAAGGGCATTTCCAAACCCTTCGGTTCTTTAACACAAATGCAGCACATCCGTTTGGGCCGCCGCGATGAAAATCGCAACCCTTTAATCAAAGAATTAATTCCCCTGGCCGAACTGGACGACCTGTATTTCGGCGGTTGGGACATCTTCGAAGACAACGCTTACCAGGCCGCCGTTAAAGCCGGTGTTTTGGAAAAAGAACTTTTGGATCAGGTAAAAGACGAACTGGAACAAATTAAACCCATGAAGGCCGTGTTTAATAAAAACTATGTAAAAAAACTGGATGGCCCTCATGTAAAAAAAGCGGCTAATTGGTATGAATACTACGAGATGGTGCGCGAAGACATTCGGAATTTTAAAAAAGAACACGGCTTGGATCGTCTGGTGATGATCTGGACCGGCAGCACGGAAATTTTCATGAAAGAAAGCGAAGTACACGCCACAAAAGCCGCCTTTGAAAAAGCCATGAAAGAGAATCATCCGCATATCGCTCCGAGTATGGTGTATGCCTGGGCGGCTATTGCCGAAGGCATCCCTTATGTCAACGGCGCTCCCAACCTGACGGCCGATATTCCGGCCATGCTGGAATTTGCCAAAGAAATGGGCGTACCTTTGGCCGGAAAGGATTTTAAAACAGGCCAAACATTGATGAAAACCATCATCGCCCCGGGTTTAAAGGCGCGCATGTTGGGTGTCGAAGGTTGGTTTTCGACCAATATTTTGGGTAACCGGGACGGCGAAGTTTTAGACGATCCCGAATCGTTTAAAACCAAAGAGGAAAGCAAACTCTCCGTTCTGGATCAAATCCTGCAACCGCATCTCTATCCCGAATTGTACAAAAACTTGTATCATAAGGTACGCATCAACTACTACCCGCCGCGGCGCGATAATAAAGAAGGCTGGGACAATATCGATATTTACGGCTGGCTGGGTTATCCCATGCAAATTAAAATCGACTTTTTGTGCCGGGATAGCATCTTAGCCGCGCCCATTGTTCTGGATCTGGTTTTGTTCATGGATCTGGCCAAACGTTCCGGTTTCCACGGCATTCAGGAATGGCTTTCCTTTTACTTCAAGAGTCCGGTTCATGCGCCTAATTTGTATCCCGAACACGATCTGTTCATTCAATTGATGAAGCTGAAAAACACCTTGCGCGTTATGGCCGGTGAAAAGGAAATTACCCATTTGGGGCTGGAATATTACATGCAATAAACAACAATTAAAGGTTCCTTTGATGCCTCGAAGGAACCTTTCTTTATTTTACAAAGCCGTAAAGCGGAACGCAATTCAATGGTTTGTTGCCTGACGGAAAGAGGGCCTTCATCAAGCACACAAACCATTTTTCTTTAATTTAGAAATGAAAATCCCAAAATTTAAGGCAGGGAAATCCTGGCTCCGATAAAATCCGGAAGACTAAAATTTAGGATTCGGTAAAACAATCGTATGGATGTAAAAAACGAAAATGCAAGCGGCGGTACGTTACGTCAGGTTCTAAAAACATCGTTCCCGGCGGTTATCGACTTGTCGTCGCAAACTTTCACCTGGCTGATCGAAGCCATCTTTTTAGGGCAACTTTCCGCTCTGGCTTTAGCCGGTGTGGGCATTGCACAACAATTTATTATTTTGACTTTCAGCGTGCTGCTTACTTTTGTCGTGGGGAGTTCCATTATTATCGTGCGCTATTTGGGAGCCGATGACAAGTGGAATGCCAACCATATTTTGGGGCAGGCCTTCCTGATCGGTTTAAGTCTTTCCTTTTTGATCGGCTTGTTCTGGTATTTCGTGGTACCGCTTTTGTTGGGTTTCATCAAAGAAGAAGGAAATCAGACCCGCATTTACGCCACGACTTACATCCATACGGTGGCTTATTTTGCTCCGGCCATTATTACGAATTTTATCTCCATCGGCATTTTACGCGGCGTCGGCGATACCATTTTAACCATGACCATAAGCCTTGTCGTCAACGGCCTAAATTTATTGCTGGATTTCCTGTTGATCTTCGGCATGTTCGGTTTTCCGCGTTTGGAAGCCCGTGGTGCCGGTTATGCCGTAGGCATCGCTCAATCCATCGGCTTGCTCATTACGCTCTATTTTTTGCGCAGTCGTAAGGCAAGTGTTTTTTTAGCCGTTTCCGAAATTACCTCGCCGCAATGGGCAACGTTTAAAAAGCTGTTCAAATTGGGCATTCCCACCACCATCGAACAATTGGTCTGGTCAACCGGGCAAATTATTTTAAGCTTTTTTGCGGCCCGCATCAGTGTGATTGCCCTGGCCGTGCATCAGGTTTTAGTGCGCATCCAGTCGGTGCTCTCCATGGTAAACTGGGGCTTTTCTATCTCCGGCATGACCTTGGTTGGCAAAAGCATCGGTGCAGGCAATTTTACGGAGGCCAAAAAGAACGGCCGCATGGTGGCCCGGGTTTCCTGGATCAACGCCGTGCTGGTGGGCACCTTACTCTATCTCTTTTCCCAAAACGTCATGTCCGTTTTTACGCACGACGCTCAGGTGGTTACCATCGGGAAGAGTCTCATGCTTCTCTTTGTCATTTTACAAGTCCCCAAGGCCATTAACACGGCCTATTCCGGCAATTTGCGCGGAGCGGCCGATCTAAACTGGCTCATGTGGCTGGCCATCGGTGCGGTCATCATGAACGAAATCATCGGTGCTTACATTTTAACGTTCGGTCTGGGACTCGGATTGGCCGGTTTGTGGTTAATCCAAATTATCGACGAAAGCGAACGATTGGGTTTGAATATCTGGCGCTTTAACAAAGGAAATTGGAAAAAGGTTTGATGGACAATAAGCGTTTTATCTCTTTCGAAGGATTGGATTATTCCGGTAAATCCACCCAAATTAAATTATTGAAAGACTATCTCGAGCAACAGGGGCATCGGGTGTACGCCATGCGTGAACCGGGCGGCACGGCGATTTCCGAGAAAATCCGTGCGATTTTGCTGGATAAAGAAAATGCCAACATGAGCGAACGCTGCGAAATCTTCCTGTACAGTGCGGCACGTGTGCAATTGGTACAGGAACGCATCATTCCGCTTTTAAAAGAGGGGTATTTTGTCATTGCCGATCGCTTTGTAGATTCCACAACGGCTTACCAGGGCTACGGCCGGCAACTCGATTTGAACATGGTGCAGGCCATCAATCAGGCCGCCACATTCGGACTGTTACCGCACAAAACTTTTTATTTGCGTTTATTGCCGGAACAGGTTTATCTTCGTTCGCCGCACAGCGGGCGGGCATTGGATCGCCTTGAAGCCGCCGGGCTGGAGTTCTACCGGCGCGTCTTTCAAGGATATGAAAAAATTGTCGAAAATAATCCCCAACGATTTGTGGTTATCGATGCCAATTTAAGTATCGAACAAATTCATCGCACCATCGTTGAAGTCGTTAAAAAAACAATATTGGGTGGCTCATGAACAACAAACATGCTAAATTATTCTGGATATTACTGTTAGTTTTTACGGTTGGTATTTCCGCCGTACAGGGGCAGGCGGAGAAAAAGCGACAGGAAGACTACTACCAGCAACTAAAACGCGGCTGGGACTACATGCAAAAAACCTACGAGCTGATTAATCGCTACTATGTGGATGAAATCAGACCGTACCCTTTGCTAAAAGCCGGTATCGAAGGCATGCTGGACAAACTGGACCCCTACACCGTTTTTATCGAACGGGAAGGCGAAAATCGCCTGCGCATGATTACCCTGGGCAAATACGGCGGCGTAGGCATGGAAGTGGGATTACGCAATAAAAAAGTAACCGTTATTGCCCCCATAGAAAATTCACCGGCCTCCCGCAGCGGTATTCAAGCCGGCGATATCATTCTCAAAATAAATGGCAAAGACATCAAAAACTGGTCACTGGACAAAGTTTCCAATACCCTGCGCGGTAAAGTCGGTACCAAAGTTACCCTTCTCATTCAACGTCCCGGTTTGGATCGTCCGTTTGAAGTCACCTTAACCCGCGCCGAAATCGTTCTGAAAGATGTGGGCTATGCGGGCTTTTTAGATAAAGGTATCGGATACGTCAGTTTAAAAAGCTTTACCGAAAAGGCGCCGGACGAACTGAAAATGGCCCTGGAAAAATTGCAAAAAGAACAACCCCTGAAAGGTTTAGTATTGGATTTGCGCGGCAATCCCGGTGGACTTTTGGAATCGGCCGTGGAAATCGTCAATATTTTTGTCCCCAAAAATACGCTGGTGGTTTACACCAAAGGCTATCGTGAAAAAGAATACCGTTTTTACACTCAGGATGATCCCATGCTGCCCGACACGCCGCTCATCGTTTTAGTGGACGGCGGTAGCGCCAGTGCTTCCGAAATTGTTACCGGTGCTCTGCAAGATTTGGATCGCGCTGTTATTGTGGGCCAACCAACTTTCGGGAAGGGACTGGTGCAAAAAATCTTTAATATCGACAAAATAGCCGACGTAAAACTGAAACTGACCACGGCACGTTACTACATTCCCAGCGGACGCTGTATTCAAAAACGGGATTACGCGGCCCACAACGCAGTCATTGCCGTGGATTCCACCGACAGCACGCATCTCCACACGCATCGTTTTTTCACCAAGCATCATCGCCTTGTGCATGATCGCGGCGGCATCGAACCGGATGTGCTCGTAAAAAACGATACCCTGAGTGCCATTACCGTGGATTTGATTCGCAAAAACATCCTGTTCGATTTTGCCGTTCAGTACCATCGCACACATCCTCAATTCCCGGATAGCGCTTTTACTTTAACACCCGAGATTAAGGCTCAATTCAAACGCTTCTTGAAACAAAAAGATTTTCATTTCCAATTGGAAGGCGAACGGGAACTGGCCCGTTTGAAAAAGCTGGTTCAAAAACGCGGGTACGATTCCGGGATTCTGCCATTAATCGATTCTTTAAAAGCCAAATTGGAGGCCAACAAATCCATCGAGTTTCAACGGAATGAACCGCAAATCTTCGAACTGCTGCGTCTGGAACTGGCTGAAAAATACGGAGGCTCTTCCTTACGCAATAAACTGGCTCTCCAAAGCGATCGCCAGGCGGCCAAAGCGGTTGCCCTTTTGCACCATCCGCAAGAAATGGAAAAAATTTTAGCCGGTGCAGCCCCAAAGCAAACAAAATAAAAGCCGTGGCATACATCATTTTATAACCGTAATGTGTTTTAATAAACCCGACCCGGGCCTGATCTCCCGGGTCTTTCTTTGCCCGGGATGCACCGATTACTCAAATCGTTCAAAAAAGGAATTTAAGGGTTGAAACTTTTAAAACAACGGCCTCGAAATTACTATCCCTTTTTGTGGCACGGCTTCTGGCTGGCCTTTACCTCTGCTTTTACCGATTACAACACGGTTTTACCGGCCATGATTATCCGGGCGGGAGGAACTTCCTTTCACATCGGGTTACTTACCTTCATCAGCATCGGGTTTCCTCTTTTATCGCGATTAATTTTTACTCCATTTATTTCATCGCGTTCGGCCAAGAAGCCCTATCTTATCTTAGGCATTAGCATGCGCATTACGGCCCTGGCCGGTTTAGGACTGACTATTTACTTGTTCACCACGGCCACCTCGCTGCAAATTATCTACATGATCTATTTCTGGATTCTATTATTTACCATCAGCGGATCGTTTGCCGGTCTTTCTTACACCCACCTGGTAGGCGTTAGTTTTACGGGTGACGAACGGAAGCATTTCTTGGTTACCCGGCAGTTTCTTTCCGCACTGGCCCTGGCCTTTTCGGCCTATTTTGCCCGTTTCATTTTAAAACACGGCCAATTCCCCAATAATTACATGGTTTTGTTTTTTATGGCCAGCGCCTTTATTTTTGTTGCCTCCATGGGATTTTGGATGCTGAGCGAACCCGGAGAAAACAGAACATCCGCCACCTTTACCATTCTCGAACTTTTAAGAAAAATTCCCGATCTTTTGCGCACGGACAAAAACTTGCGTTATTTGATTTTAACCGCCAACTCCCTTTCCGCTTCGCTTATTTTGATTCCCTTTTTAACCGGTTCACTCAAGCATCATTTTACACTTAGCGGTACGTTAGTGGGCAACCTGTTATTATTCCAATATCTGGGCATGATCATTTCCAACTACATCTGGCGGCGCGTTTCACAAAAACACGGTTTCAAGGGCTTATTACACATCGCCATCATCATGATTTCACTTGCACCGATTTTCGGTATTTTAATTTTATGGTTGAATTCAAAACTCTTGCTTTACGTGCTGTTCTTTTACCTGGGCAGTGCTATCAGCGTGTACAAAATTGCCATGGAAGGAACTTTACTGGAAATCACCACGGATGAAAATCGTGTGCTCTATTCCGGGATTTACGGTTTGATGAATGTGATCGGAGCGTTTTTGCCCCTGTTGATCGGCATTGTCTTTCAATGGGTGAATCGTTCGCTTTTATTCGTGCTGTTCAGCGGATTTTCTTTGAGTAGTTTGTATTATTTAAAACGCATGCATTGCCCGATTGACGAGCCGCAAAGCTAAAAGTACCAAAGGCATGGAAGGGCACTAAATGTATTCGTCGATAATTTCGGGGCGCGGAGAGGGAATGATCACTTTTTCGACCAACAAGCCCTTCTTTTCGATAATGGCCGCCCCGGCTTCCACAGCGGATTCCACCGCTCCCACCTCACCGGTTAACACCACAAATCCTTTTCCGCCAATGGCCATGGCCAGATGCACGTTAAGCAAACGAATATCGGCCGCCTTTACGGCCGCATCCGCCGCTTCAATCACGGAAGCCACGGAAAATCCTTCGATAACCCCTAAGGCCTTAATGGGCGGCAATTGAGCCACACCGCTAATAGCCGGGAAAACATCGGGATGTACATTGGGAATAATAAAATGGTCGACCACCGAATGGGCGCCTACTTCGATGCCCGTTTCAATACTGGCATTAACCGCATCCACGTCGCCGCTGACAAGCACCATATATTTGCCCGGACAAATGGTCCGATTGACCACGATTTCCACGTCAGCCCGTTTTAAAACCGCATCGGCTACTTTAAATCCCAGGGCAATACTGGAAACTTCCACAATACCAATTGCTGCACCTTTCATCCATAGGCCCCTTCTTATTCAATATCCTGATTTTTCTTTTTTTTCAACCAATTTTTAATGGAATTTATGAATTCCGGAATGGGCATTTCATAAATATCGTCGTCACTAAAGCCCACTACTTTCCGATCACTGTAAAATGAACTTATGAAATCATTATATCTGTACCAAATAACCGAAGCACTATCGGCATTTTTCAGCCCGTTTTCAACGAACCAATTTCTTAATTGACGAATAAGAATTTTTGCCGTGTTTTTATGTGATTTAATATCCATGCTGGACAGATCAGAAAGCGCTGTTCTGTAGCGAAAAGGTTCTTTCTCCAAGATTAAATATTTCTTATCCTGGTAATCGGTGCCACAGAATACTTTGGCTCCCATATCCAGGCCCAATTCAAAAGGCATATTTAATCGGTAAAATTCTCCCTGCTCTCTTGATCGAATACGAGAAATATCATGAATACCAAACTTACATTCTTTTATCAGTTCAATGATTTTTTGTATTCTTGGCTCGGCAGAATCAAATCTTTCTGAAGCAATTCTCGGATAATAGCCTAAATACAATATCGTAAAAAGCATGGCACGAAGTAAGACAAGATATTCCTGATCAAAAGGGCAATTGATAAAAACATTTTTAGCGAATTCTTTCTTCATATATCATAGATGCCCGAAATTAGTTGATCATTCCTTCTTTTCGAAATTTTCCACTTTTTGCACATTTCCGCTTTCATCATGAATAAAAACGATGGTATGCAATCGTTTGCCCAAATTACGTGCATAGCGAATGGCATCTGCCTTAGAAGGGAATGTTCTTGATACTTTTACTGCACCGCTTCTTTTTACGCTCCATTCTCCTTTTAAATTGATTAAAACATGCTGAGCGTCTTTATCCGCTTTATGAACCGAATTGCTACTAATTATTTTTTCCATGAATTACCCTTTTAACAGTTTATTAATAAGATAATAAACGTCTGTTTAATTTAAAAGTTTAATTCCTTAACCAAAACGCTTATTGTTCAATTGTAATGCCGTTTTCACCTATCTCCGTTACCCTGCCCTCTATGCTGGCGTGCACAGGTGCCCCTAACTGTCCCTCGGGCACATCGGCAATCTTTTGGCCCCGTTTTACCCGATCGCCAACCCGCACCAACGGTTGGGCCGGCGCCCCGATGTGCGCATTCAAGGCCAAGCGTACTTTGCGCGGTGAAAAGTCAACTTCCCGGAATGTGTTTTGGCGATCATACGGTACCAGGCCCAAACGACGATAGACGGTGGTAATGGGTATTTCCCGGCCTGGCCGCGCCGGATGCACATCGCGGAAAAGAATCTCCAGCTCGTCTTCCGTGCGTGACAAACCCTTTTCTTTGAGCAAAGCCTTGGCATCGATGCAAATGTGCATGGGATCCAATCCTTCCGGACAGGCAATCATGGTACACACATTGCATTCCACACAATATTGGGCCCACAGGCTGGCCCGCTCCTTAGCTTCACCGGTCATCAGCAAATTGCGCATGACCTTGTGCGGTTCGATGGGATAACCCAAAATGTAACGCGGACACATTTCCGTACACAACGAGCACTGGTCGCACTGCCCGTGACCGATACGTGTGTAAACCTCTTTCGGAGTGGTTTTCTTGCGAATCAGATAGTGATCGCGCGGAAGGACGATTAATCCACCCAGCGTTTTGCTCACCGCTTCCTGAGCACTCTCTTTTACTTTTCCCATCATCACACCGCCGGTTAAGTAGGCCGGTTGATCGGTGGTCAGGCCTCCGGCCAGAGCAAGGCAATCTTCAAACAGCGTTCCCACGGGCACGCGCAGGGTTACGGCTTCTTTAACTTCGCCGGTTACGGAAATGAATTTGTCCAGCACGGGTTGATTTTCATCCACAGCTCTGGCAATATTGACGATGGTTTCCACATTGTCCACCACGGCACCCACCTGCAAGGGAATGCCGCCCGGCGGAATGCGCCGCCCGGTAATTTCGTAAACCAAAATGTATTCATCCCCGGCCGGGTACACGTCTTCGTAAATAAAAAAGTCAACGCCTTCGTTGCGCGCCTTTTCGGCATATATTTCGGCGATGTCGCGATTTTTTTCTTTAATGGCAATGGTTACTTTTTGCGCTCCGGTAAGTTCGCGCATAATTTGCAATCCGCGGAACAGATAGGCGCCTTCCCGCAGCATGGTGTAGCGATCTTTGTACAAAAGCGGTTCGCATTCGGCACCGTTGGCAATAATGTGCTCCACGTGGGCATCCAATTTTTTGTAAGTGGGAAAACCTGCGCCACCCGCGCCGACAATGCCGGCCTCTCTTATTTTGCGTAACATTTCTTCTCGTTGCATACGATCTATTTCCGATCTTGATGTTTACGATAGGAAGCGATGGCCAAAGGCGTTAAAAAAAGAGGTTGCTCCGGAAGAATCCACTGCTTGCCCGGAATCTCCCGCCGCAGCACATCCACCATTCCCTTAAAACAAAACGTACCGCCGCTCAAATAAATTTCCTTGACGGGGAAGGACTGCAAATGTTCTTCAATAATATCGGCCATTTTTTGGAAGACCGGTTCAACCACCGGTAAAAGTCCCTGTGCCGCACCGTTGCGTTTCAGCTTTTCCGCTTCTTCAAACGATATGCGCCGGTTCCCGGCAATGGTTAGTGTCACATGGTGTCCGCCGGTCGGTTCATCGGCCGTGTAAACGATGGCTCCGTTTTGCACCACCGAAAGCCCGGTCGTTCCGCCGCCGATATCCACCACAGCGCCATCTGTAATTCCCAGCAATCGTGCCACACTGGAAGGTTCGTCAATCAATGCTTCCACCTGTAAACCGGCATGCTCCACTACATTTTGTGAAATGCGCGGCTCGGTTCCGGGCGGAAAGGAAGTAATGGCCCGTTTGATTTCAACAGCCAATTTTCTTTGCGCTCGTTGCACCAGACGACGCACAATGTCCACCGCCCCCATGTAATCCAGCACAACGCCGTCCCGAACGACCTCGGCCCATTCCATGAAAACCGCCAGCGGTTATCCCGCTTCATCCGTAATCGTCAAAACAATGTCCGCCGTTCCCAGATCAATGCCCGCATGCCATTGCGGCGGAGCCGCTGAGGGTCGCTCATCATTCACCATGGCGGCCATTTTCTTCAGGCGTCGATTGATGGTTTCCAAAAAAGGCTCCTCTTAAAAATATGTGCTCGCTACCCGATTACGGCCGCTTAAACAATTCTGAAATGATCCACCACCACGCAACGGCGCAAACGCACAAAGGTACGCGCCGAGGTGACCCCTTCGCCGGTCGGTGTGGTAATGGTCATGGAAGTCCAGCCTTCCCCGCCGAATCCCAATCCGGCCAGACAAGGCCCGTTCTTAACAAAAATACTGCTGTTGATTTCATTGGCCATGCGATCCAGCAAATCGATATTCTTAGAGTGCATGGCTGCCGTGTGATGATTGCCGTGCTCCAGCTCGATGGCCCAATCGATGGCCTGATCGGCATCGCGGGCACGAATAACAGGTATGATGGGCATCATCAACTCGATTTGTGCAAAAGGATGATCTTTATCGGTTTCCACAAACAATAAACGCGTTTCGCGCGGCACATCCAAGCCGATCTCCTTGGCGTATTTGTAGGCATCGCGCCCCACCCATTTGCGATTAATGCGCGCATTGGGCCCGGGATAGTCTTCCAAAATCACTTTGGCCAGGGCTTCCCCCTGCTGCGGGGTCAATTCCACGGCCTGGTGCTTCTTCATCTCGGCCTTCAGTTGATCGGCCACACGATCAACCACCACAATCTCTTTCTCATCGCTGCAAACGATGTTGTTGTCAAAAGAAGCTCCCCAAACGATATCGCGCGCCGCTTTGGCAATATCGGCCGTTTCGTCCACCACCGTGGGCGGATTCCCCGCTCCGGCAGCCATTAAACGTTTGTCCGTTACCTTCTTTGCCGCCTTAACCACCGCTTCTCCACCGGTTACCACCAGCAAGTCGATGCCCGGATAGGTAAACAATTTTTGCGCCGTCTCAATGGACGGTTCGGCCACCGTGGTAATTAAATTGGCCGGGCCACCCACAGCCGTGATGGCCTGGTTTAAAATGTTGATGGTGCGGTGCGAAACCTTTTTAGCCGCTGGATGCGGCGCGTAAACCACGGCGTTTCCCGCCGCAATCATGCTGATGGAATTGTTAATGATCGTTGCCGCCGGATTGGTAGAAGGCGTGACCGAGGCGATGACACCCCAGGCGGCATTTTCGATGATGGTCAAACCGTGATCGCCCGAAAGCGCCCTGGGCTCCAAATCTTCGATACCCGGCGTACGCTCGGCCTGAGAAATATTTTTAGCGATCTTATCGTCCACACGACCCATGCCCGTTTCATTAACGGCCATTTCGGCCAGTTCCCGGGCGTATTTCACCCCGGCTTCGCGAATGGCCTGAATAACCCGCCCGCGTAATTCCAGCTTGCGGATTTGCTTCTGGGCCTGATGCGCTTCGGCCACGGCATCATCCAAAGACTGGAAAATACCGGGAGAAAGCGAAGCCTTCGTCGTAGCGCTCGGCGCCCCTTTTTCCAATTGCGCCAAAACGGTATTGACGATTTCAGCGATTTGTCGATCGTCTAAATCCATGATCTTTCCTCTGTGATTTGTTCATTGCGAACCGCGCCCATCAGGCATTTCACCAACAAACGCCTGGTGTTCACGGGCCGGCCTTCATGCTCACACCCAATAATTTGGCAAAGCGGCACGCGGCAAAGGGTTCGGCACCCCATGCTTCTCGAAAGTAAAAGAGGGAAACTCCGCTATTGCTTTACGCTTTTGGCAAGATTTTCATCCTGCCCCGCTACAAGTCTTGCCTGAAAACACCACCTACGTGCTACTTAACGCTTCTTGTGTCGCTTTGCCTGCGCGTACCCAAAACAACGCTGTGCCGCCACTTTACTACGGTTTTTTTACGCAGCGCCACAGGCTCAATCCTTTTTTTCAATAGCAACGGAGACCGGTTTTTCGTCTTATTTTTTCTTCTCTTCGGGCGGTAATTTAATGGGGAAGACATCTTCCAAATCACCGTGAGGCCGCGGAATGACGTGTACCGAAACCAATTCGCCCACGCGTTCGGCCGCTGCAGCCCCGGCAT
>CAZHIZ010000066.1:0-17195 GCA_964532875.1 uncultured Caldithrix sp.
GGTTAATCGCATTTGTCAGGCATCCCGCTTTACGCAATGCGTAGAACGGAATCGGGACCGGAAACCGTAATTGTCAGGCCCCATCTTTGCGCAATTTGCAAGAAGATGCGGCAGGTGGGGTTTTTACGCTGATCACCGCAATCCCTTTTCCCATTAAACCAATAAACCAATCAGCCAATCAACTAAATAATTTGTATTCCATATTTTCGACTATTAACGTAAATATTAGGGTGCGTGAACATGACGTTAAAACGCGGATAGGAGGCAACTGTGAAAAAAAATAAAAATTTTTCTTTTTGCCTATTGACATAAGATCACCTAATTCCTTATATTTGTCATCTCGTTTTTACGGGGAGGTTGCGGAGCGGTCAAACGCAGCAGACTGTAAATCTGCCGGCCGAGTGCCTTCGGAGGTTCGAATCCTTCCCTCCCCACAGAGTAAGCCCTGATGTTCGGTCAGGGCTTTTTTTTTTGATGAAAAAAGAAAAGTTCGATGTTTTTAAAATAGATATTGATTTTATTCGTTTTATCACTTAAATTTGACATTCGATTTTATGGGGCGGTAGCTCAGTTGGTTAGAGCGCTACGTTGACATCGTAGAGGTCGGGAGTTCGAGTCTCCCCCATCCCACCTGAAGCACAGCCACGGGGCAACCCGTGGTTTGTTTTATATCCGCAAAGGGAAATTGGAATCTAAAAACGCTTACATGCGTTTTGTTGTTGTACGAAGTACGATTCTTCTTTAAAGCTGAGCGGAAAAGTTGTTAACTCGGAATATATTGAATCGAGGAAAATAGATTGGCGAAAATTACCATTACGTTTCCGGATAATAGTCAGCAAGAATTTGAAGCCGGAATCACGCCGCTGGAAATTGCCAAAGGGATTAGTAACAGTCTGGCTAAAAAAGCTATTGCGGCCAAGTTTAACGGTAAGGTAATTGCCTTGAATACGCCGTTAAATGAATCCGGTCAATTGCAAATATTAACCTTTAATGATAAAGAGGGTAGAGAAGTCTTCTGGCATTCCTCGGCCCATTTAATGGCTCAGGCTATCAAGCGCCTGTTTCCGCAGGCTCAATTAGGTATCGGCCCGTCCATTGAAGACGGCTTCTATTATGATATCGACCTGGATCGGCCCATTACTCCCGATGATTTCCCGGCCATCGAAGCGGAAATGGCCAAAATCGTGGATGAAAATTTGCCGATCGAGCGCAAAGAATTGAGCTTCGAAGAAGCCCTTGAGTTTTTTAAAAAGATCAATGAAAACCTTAAAGTCGAGCTGATTCGGGAAATCAATGACAGGGATGAAATCTTAAGCGCGTATTCTCAGGGTGAATTCACCGATTTGTGTCGCGGGCCCCATGTGCCATCTACCGGATATTTGGGTAAGCATTTTAAATTGCTTTCGGTTGCCGGTGCCTATTGGCATGGCGATGAAAAAAATAAAATGTTGCAACGCATTTATGCTACCAGCTATCCGGACAAAAAGCAATTAAAGGCTCATTTGTTCCGCATTGAAGAGGCTAAACGACGCGACCATCGTAAATTGGGCCGCGAACTGGATTTGTTCAGTATTCAGGAAGAGATCGGTAGCGGGCTCATTCTGTGGCATCCCAAAGGAAGTTTGATCCGCCATATTATTGAAACCTACATGAAAGATGAGTTATTACGCAACGGTTATCAATTGGTAACCACGCCGCATATTGCCAAATTTCAGTTGTGGGAAATCAGCGGTCATGCCAACTTCTATCGTGAAAATATGTTCGGCACGATGGTTGTGGATGACGTGGAATATCAGCTTAAGCCCATGAACTGTCCCTTCCACATGATGATTTACAAATCGAAGATTCGCAGTTATCGTGATTTGCCTTTGCGCTTTGCGGAATTGGGAACCGTTTACCGTTACGAGCGTTCCGGTGTGTTGCACGGGTTGATGCGGGTTCGTGGTTTTACGCAGGATGATGCACATATTTTTTGCCATCCCGATCAATTGCGCGGTGAGATCATGCGTGTTTTGGATTTGAATGCCAAAGTGCTCGGTAAGTTCGGATTTACGGATTATGAAGTGTATCTTTCCACGCGGCCGGAAAAATTCGTAGGAGATGTGGAAAGCTGGGATCATGCGACCAACGCTTTGCGTGAGGCATTGGAAGAGAAAGGCATGGCTTATGAAATCGATCCCGGCGAAGGTGTGTTTTACGGGCCGAAAATCGATATTAAAATAAAGGATGTTTTGGGCCGTCGCTGGCAATGTTCCACAATTCAGGTGGATTTTAACCTGCCGGAACGTTTCGATTTGAACTTTGTGGACAAAGACGGTCAAAACTACCGTCCGATCGTAATTCACCGTGCTTTGCTGGGCTCCATTGAGCGTTTCTTCGGTATTTTAATCGAACACTACGCCGGTAATTTCCCCTTGTGGTTGGCGCCCGTACAAATCATGGCGCTGCCCATTGCCGATCGTCACTTTGCATTTGCCGAAGAAGTGGTCGATCAGCTTCGAGCTGCGGGTTTGCGCGTAGAAGTGGATCGGCGGAATGAAAAGATCGGCTTTAAAATACGGGAAGCCGAAGTTCAAAAAATTCCTTACATGTTAATTATCGGCGATAAAGAGCTGGAAAGCGGTCGCGTTTCCGTGCGCCATAAAGGTGAAGGCGATTTGGGAAGTATGACTGTGGCGCAGTTAAAAGACCGATTACTTGAAGAAATAAAAGAAGATAAGTAGCATCAATTGAGGAGGACGGGTTCGATTAGCAGCACATCAGACAAAACCCGGATTAATGAAGCGATCAGGGCCGAAGAGGTTCGCTTGATCGACGCCGACGGCAAACAAATCGGCATTGTACCGATTAAAAAGGCACTGGACGAAGCCCAAAAAGCGGGGCTGGATTTGGTGGAAATTGCGCCGCAGGCCAAGCCGCCGGTTTGTAAAATTATGGATTTTGGCAAATATGCCTATGAAAAAAGCAAAAAAGAGAAGTTAAGCAAGAAAAAACAGCATACGGTTGTCGTGAAAGAAATCCGTATGCGGCCTAAAACCGAAGCGCATGATTTGGAATACAAAGTTAAACATGCGCGTAATTTTTTAATGAACAAAAATAAGGTCAAATTTACCGTGCATTTCAGAGGCCGTGAATTGGCCCATAAAGAGTTTGGTGAACAACTGTTGCAAAAAATAATCGAAATGCTGGATGATATTGCCAAAGTGGAAAGCGGTATCAAATTCGAGGGTCGTAACATGACCATGGTGATGACATTAAAGTAGGAAAGGGGTGAATAGAATGCCTAAAATGAAATCCAATCGCGGTGCAAAAAAGCGTTTTCGGGTAACCGCCAGTGGCAAAATCAAACGCCACAGCGCTTATCATAGCCATATTTTAACCAAAAAAAGCGCCAAGAGAAAACGCAATTTGCGCAAAGAATCGATGGTTTCCGAAGCCGACGCCAAACGCGTAAAACGCATGATTCTGGCCTGATAGGGAAAATCATATTACGGATTCAGGTCTGATAGCAAATAATGCGTTTCCTTTTGGAAGAGCGAAGGTTTTGATTAATGAAAAAAGAGTAGGAGATAAAGATGCCACGCGCAAAAAATAATGTAGCAGCACGTAAAAGACGTAAAAAAGTGCTCAAAGCGGCCAAAGGGTATCGTTTGGGTAAAGGCCGTTTGTACAAAACAGCTAAAGATCAGGTGGAGAAAGGTTGGCAATACGCCTATCGCGATCGCCGGGCCAAGAAACGTACGTTCCGCAGCTTGTGGATTACACGTATCAATGCCGCCTGCCGTTTAAACGGAATTTCGTATTCCGTGTTCATGAATAAATTGAAGCAGGCCAATGTAGCTCTGGATCGCAAGGTGCTGGCCGATATGGCTGTTCATAATCCCGAAGGATTTGCGGAACTGGTTAAACAGGTCACAGCGTAAATATCATGCAACGTTGAATTTGTCTTTTAAAAGGGAGGTGCGTTCCGTGGCCTTCCTTTTTTTGTTCCTGTCCCAAAGACATCGCTCGAAACCCCAAAATAAAGAGCCGCGGAGCTGATTCCAGAGCGTTATGTGAGAGCGGCCAAGGAGAAGTGCGGTGTGTTTTTGAGATGAGCGTTTAAATTTTAAGTACAGGCTTTTGAACAATGAATGAGATTATCGAAAAAATTCGTTCCGAATTCCTGAAAGAATCGCGGGAAGTAAAAACGTTAAGCGATCTGGAGCCGTTGCGGGTAAAGTTTTTGGGGCGCAAAGGGCTCGTTTCTTCCGCATTCGAACGCATGGCCGAAATTCCCAAAGAACAACGTCCTTCATTCGGTAAAGCGCTTAACGAACTCAAAAAGGAATTGGAAGCCCGCTATCAAGAATTGATGGCTCGTTTTAAACAGGCCGAAGAAAAAAGACAACATCTGGATTTAACCTTGCCCGGGCGTCGTCCGTTTGCCGGAGGGCGTCATCCGCTATTACAGGTGGCTGATGAAATTAAAGATATTTTCAAAAGTTTGGGATTTAGTATCGAAGACGGTCCGGAAATCGAAAACGACTTTTACAACTTCGAAGCCTTGAATATTCCCAAAACACATCCCGCGCGGGACATGCAAGATACGCTGTACATTACGGATGATATTTTGTTGCGTACTCATACCTCACCTGTGCAGATACGGGTCATGAAACGGCAAAAGCCACCCATCCAAATGATCGCACCGGGTCGCGTGTATCGACGGGATACCCCGGATGCCAGCCATTCGCCTTTTTTCCATCAGGTAGAAGGACTGGTGGTGGACGAAGGAATTACCTTCGCCGATCTGAAAGGGGTAATTCAAGCTTTTGCCCATCGAATGTTCGGTAAAGATATTAAGGTACGTTTTCGTCCCAGTTTCTTTCCTTTTACGGAACCCAGCGCCGAATACGATTTTACCTGTGTTTTCTGCGGCGGGAAAGGTTGCCGCGTCTGTAAAAATACCGGTTGGATGGAAATTTCGGGCGCGGGCATGGTGCATCCCAATGTGTTTAAAGCCGCCGGGGTAGATGCCCGTAAATACACGGGATACGCTTTCGGCATGGGTATCGATCGCATTGCCATGATCAAATACGGCATTGATGATATTCGCATCTTTTTTGAAAATGACATTCGATTTTTAAACCAATTTTAATAGCGTGGATAGGTCATGAGAGTAACATATCGTTGGTTAAAGGAATTCGTCGATTTTAACGAAACGCCTATGGAATTGGCCGAGCTTTTAACCGAAGCCGGTTTGGAAGTGGAAGAAGTGGAAACGCGCATCAAGCCCTTTACCAATGTGGTGGTGGGTTAT
The DNA here is from genome assembly GCA_964532875.1 of uncultured Caldithrix sp. Lineage (GTDB taxonomy): Bacteria > Calditrichota > Calditrichia > Calditrichales > Calditrichaceae > Caldithrix. Next base: position 5,300 of record CAZHIZ010000066.1, read on the forward strand.
GTGCAAAAAGCTGAAAAACATCCCAATGCCGATAAATTGTCGGTTTGTGAAGTTAAAACCGACGACGGTACCTATCAGGTTATTTGCGGTGCTCCCAATGTGCGGGCCGGCCAATATGTGCCCTTTGCCAAAGTAGGTGCCGAATTGCCCGTGGGCATTAAACTGAAAAAAGCAAAAATCCGCGGTGTGGAATCATTCGGGATGATCTGTTCCAAGGAAGAGTTGGGACTGGAAGCGCATTCCGATGGCATCTGGGCTTTCGACAAAGAGTATCCTCTGGGTGCGGATGTGTACCGATTGCTGGAAAGCGAACTTCAGGACTGGATTTACGACATTGCCATCACTCCCAACCGCGGCGACTGCTTAAGTGTTTACGGCATTGCCCGTGAAGTGGCTGCCTTGACGGGAAATTCTTTAAAACCGCTCGAAGTGCAGGTTAAAGAAACGGCGGATGAGCACATTAAGGATTTGATCAAAATCGAAATTCACGATACGGAAGGTTGCCCGCGTTATGCCGGGCGTATCATTCGCAACGTAAAAATTGCTCCCAGTCCGCAATGGATGCAACAAAAACTGGAAGCGCTCGGATTGCGTCCCATTAATAATATCGTCGATATTACCAATTACGTCTTGCTGGAGCTGGGCCATCCTTTGCATGCCTTCGATTTTGCCATGTTAAACGGGCCCGAAATCCACGTACGCTCCAGCGAACCGGGCGAACGTTTTGTTACTTTGGATGACAAGGAACGGATTTTACCCGAGAAAACCGTTATGATTTGTGATGCCCGCAAGGCCGTGGCCATCGGCGGCATCATGGGCGGTCAAAATTCGGAAGTTTCGTCCCAAACCCGGGATATCTTTTTGGAAAGCGCCTATTTTAAGCCGGAACGCATTGCCACGGCTTCCAAGCGCCTGGGGTTAAGCACAGATGCTTCGCAGCGTTTCGAGCGGGGAGCCGATCCGGAGAATGTTATTCGGGCCATTAACCGCGCCGCTCAATTAATGGCCGAATTGGCCGACGGGCAGGTGGTACAGGGCATTTACGATGTCTATCCCGAACCGATCAAACCCAGGGAAATTCCGCTAAATGTGTCCCGTATTAATACGGTGTTAGGTACCGATTTTGACGCGGAAACCGTACGACAAAAGTTACGCTCCATTCAATTAGATGTTCTTGAGCAGCATGTGATCGTTCCGACCTTTCGCCATGATCTTTCCATTGTGGAAGATTTGGCCGAAGAAGTGGCGCGATTGGTCGGTTATTCCAATTTGCCGGCAAAAGACCATGCCGTTATTCATTACGATTTACCCGTTTCCGAACATGAAGAACGTCTGCGCTTTTTACGCGAAAAACTGCTTGCACTCGGTTTACAGGAAATTTTTACACAAAGCATGATTAAAGAAGAAGAGGCCAGGGCCTTCGCGGCGGAAGAGCCGATTCGCATTAAAAACCCGGTGAGCGACGATATGGCCTTTATGCGTCCTTCTTTGTTGCCCGGCATGTTAAAGACGATTGCTTACAATCTCAATCGTAATAATCGAGATTTACGCTTTTTCGAACTCGGACGCATTTTTACCCATTTCGACGGAAAGAACATCCCCACGCAACCGTATTCGCTGGCCGTTGTCATTAGCGGACACCGACAATTACCGGCCTGGCATGTTGCGGAACAATCCGTTGATTTTTATGATATTAAGGGATACTTAGAATCTTTTTTGCGTAAAATATTTCTTGACAACTACGAAATTATTTTATATGATAAAGCAAAGTACATGGCACCGGCGGAAACCATTGCGCTGCAAGTGGACGGACAAATAATCGGCCTTGCGGGACGAGTCCATCCCGAAGTAGGCGCTTTGTTCGATATTGAACGTCCGGTGTATGTTTTTGAATTAAATGTGGATACTTTAACACGTTATTTGCTCTTTGACAGGCACTATCGGCCGATCCCCAAATTTCCTTATGCCGAGCGGGATATCGCTCTCGTTCTGGACGAAGGAATTACGGCGGCCGAAGTGGTCAAATTTGTACAAAAAAATGGAGGTTCCCTGTTACTATCCGTAGATATTTTCGACGTGTATCAAGGCGATAAAATACCCCCTGGTAAACGAAGCCTTGGTTTGCGTTTGCGATATCAATCTATGGAACGAACACTTAGCGATCGGGAGGTGGACAAATACTTCCGACAAATCATTAATAAAACAACCAAACATTTTTCAGCCAGCTTACGGAAGTAAGGAATGAGTCTTGAAAATTTTGACAGATTAAGGGAAACCGTAAAACGTGTGGTGGAAAAATATCGGATGTTGCGTTTTCGAAATTTTCAGTTGGAACAAGAGAATAAATCGTTAAAGAATCAACTGCAACAATCCGAAAATTTAAAACACAACGCGGATTCTCAACAACTTGAAAAAGTGTTGGCTGAAAATGAGAAATTGAAATCGGAAAAGGAAGAAGTGAAACAACGCCTAAACAGGTTGATCGCTGAGTTAGAAAAATTAACCAATTAACGATTCGGTGTTGAAAATTAAGGTAAGGAAAAGAAATTAAAAATGGCGACAGGCCAGATTCGTGTGAACATATTCGGTTCGGAATACACTTTGGTCTCTGACAGTGATGAAAACTACGTCAAAGAAATCGCTCGTTATATTGATGAAAAAATGCGAGAAATCGATAAAAATCATTCAATTAAATCAACAGCTAAAGTGGCCATTTTAGCTGCGTTAAATATTACGGAAGAACTATTTCAGGAGCGATTATATCGGCAAAAATTATTGGATCGATTGGAAGAAGAAGCGAAACGATTAAATAGTGAACTGGCCGAAGTTTTAGAAGAATAACTGTTCTTTTCCTTTGCTATTTAGCCCTGTCTCCTTACGCGGGACTAAATAGGACCAACACCATCAAAACAGGGAACCGGTCTCTGGGCGTTGATTGCAAGCCTCGGTCCCGAATTTTCGGGATGCGGAGGAAGCATGACCCGTTCAGGAGGTGCCCACTGTGCTGATAAAAAGGTTCTATGAGTAGTCCGGTAAAGAGGCAGGGCTTTTTTATTACGGATTCCTTAGTATCGAGGAAGCGAAAAAGGAGGTTGAAAGGTGACGATTGTAATCATATTGATTTTGCTTGCGGTTCTTTCCTTTGGTTTCGGCTGGTTTCTAAATTCCTGGCTGGGGAAAAATAGCCTGGCTGCTGTTAAAAAGAGAAGTCAAGAGATTATCGAAGCGGCAAAGGATGAAGCGGAAAACGAAAAAAAGGAAAAATTATTAGAAGCCGAAGATGAAATCTTTCAGATGAAACAGCATCTGGAAGACGAATTCGAGGCAAAAAAGAAATCTCTTCATCAACTGGAAAACGATTTAAACACACGCGAAAATAATCTGGATCGTAAAGTTGATCTTATTCGCAAAAAGGAACGCGATTTATTTCTGCAGGAACGTGAGCTGCGCAATAAAGAAAATCAACTGAATATCAAACAGGAAAAATTGGAAGCCCTGTTAGATGAACAAAACCGCAAGCTGGAAATCATTGCCGGTTTAACCCGCGAGGAAGCCAAAAAATTATTAATGGACAATTTGATTGACAGCGCCAAGAAGGAAGCGGCGGGACTGGTGTACAAAATTGTCGATGAGGCTCAAAAAGAAGCGCAGAACAAGGCCAAAGATGTGGTTATCTCTGCCATGCAACAAACCGCATCGGATCATGCCATCGAATCCACCGTTTCCATCGTAACCTTACCCAGCGACGAGATGAAGGGGCGGATTATCGGTCGCGAAGGGCGTAATATCCGGGCTTTTGAGATTGTGACCGGAATTGACGTAATCGTGGACGATACACCGGAAGCGGTTATTTTGAGCGGTTACGATCCGTTCCGGCGGGAGCTGGCACGCTTAACCATGGAAAAATTGGTGAACGACGGGCGTATTCATCCGGGGCGTATTGAAGAAACCTACGAAAAAACCGTGCAGGAAATGGACGAATATTTGCGCGAACTGGGAGAACAGGCATTGATTGATGTGGGACTGCACGGCCTGCATCCGGACTTGATCTATCTTTTGGGTAAGTTGCGTTTCCGCACCAGCTACGGACAAAACGTTTTGCAGCACAGTAAAGAAGTGGCCACCATTGCCGGCATTATGGCCGCCGAGCTGGGGCTGGACGAGCAATTGGCGCGTCGGGCCGGCCTGTTGCACGATATCGGACGTGCGCTGGATCGGCGTAGCGTGGAAGGCGATCATGCCCAGTTAGGGTTTGACATTGCTAAAAAATACGGCGAAAATCCCATTGTTTTAAATGCCATTGCCGCACATCACGGGGCGGTAGAAGCCATTTCGCCCATCTCCATTTTGGTGCAAATTGCCAATGACATCAGTCGTTCCAGGCCTGGCGCCAGACGCGAAGTGATCGAAAATTTCGTTAGCCGCATGACCTCTTTCGAAACCATTGCCATGTCGTTCGAGGGAGTTAAAGCGGCTTATGCCATTCAGGCCGGAAAAGAAGTGCGGGTGATTGTCGATCATGAAAAAGTGGACGATACGTCCAGTTACATGCTGGCCAAAGATATTGCCAAAAAAATTCAAAGCGATTCCGGCTATCCGGGTCAGGTGAAAGTGGTGGTCATTCGCGAATTTAGGGCTCTGGATTTTGCCTGATTGTTAAATGATGTGGCCGGGAAAGCGGAAAGCTGTTTGGCAAATTGTGACAATCTTTCGAAACGGGTAAACGTAAAATCATAGTTTTGCCAATATTCGCTCGGTTGATTTAAAAAGGAAACAACCGGGACAACAAAAAAATAAAAAAGGGGCCATGACATTGCACGAAGAAAAATTACTTAAAGGGAAGCCCGTTGCGGAGCACGTGTATCAAAAAGTTAAAGCCGGACTTTCTCTGTTACAGGCACGGAATGTTGTGCCGAAATTAAGCGTTATTCTGGTCGGAAACGATCCGGCTTCCAAAGTGTACGTGGCACGCAAAGAAAAAACCAGCAAAAAACTGGGCATGGATTCGGAGACCATCTATTTGCCGGAAGATACGTCCGAAGCCGAGCTTTTGCGGATAATTGAGCGCTTAAATACGGAACCTGCGGTTCATGGTATTTTGGTACAACTACCATTGCCCGCTCATATTGACGAGCATAAAATTATTATGCATATTAATCCCGATAAAGATGTGGATTGCTTCCATCCGCGCAACGTGGGACTTTTGGTGAGCGGTAGCCCCTACGTGTTACCCTGTACCCCGGCCGGCATTATGGAGCTGTTTAGCTATTACGAAATAGGTCTGAGCGGCAAACATGCGGTGGTTATCGGCCGGAGTAATATTGTAGGTAAGCCGATGGCCAATTTGCTGATGCAAAAAAATCCCGCGGCCAATGCCACGGTTACCGTGGTGCACAGCCGCACCCGAAATTTGGCCGAGCATACCCGCCGTGCGGATGTCATTATTGCCGCCATGGGACGTCCCCGGTTTTTAACGGCCGATATGGTCAAAGACGGGGCGGTGATTATCGATGTGGGGATTAATCGCGTGGAAGCTTCCAACGAAAAAGGTTACGTGTTAACCGGTGACGTTGACTTTGAAAATGTACTACCCAAGGTACGGGCAATTACGCCGGTACCGGGCGGTGTAGGTCCCATGACCATTGCCATGTTAATGTTTAATACCCTTCAGGTAGCTGCGCATTTAAATGGAATTAAGATTGATTGAGCGCCTTGACCACGGCAAAGTAGGGATTGCCACTTCCGTTGCCAAAGAGTACGGATTCAGTTGGCAGAAAACGATTGAATGGGCCCTAAGCGAGAAGCTTGAGCATATTCAATTCTTTATTAATCCGCAAACATTAAAGCAGGATTTAATTTTTTACCTGAAATATGCGCAGGGCCTTCAGGCCTATTTTCATCTGCCCTCGCAAGCCGGAGAGGCTACGGTGCATTATTGCCTGCACACCTTGCGCAGCCTGTTGGGAAAAGCCCCTATCGTACTGGTGCAGCACCAACAATGGGCCCAAACCGTGCAACGTTTTTTGCCCTTTTATCCCGAAATGATTTTAGCCGTTGAAAACGATAGCCCGGAAACAGAGCCGCAAGCGTTTATGGACTTTTTGCAAACGCAGGTTCTGCCACATCAGAACTGGGCAGTTCTGGATATTCCGCGCTTTTATTTTCAAGCTCCAGGGCGCATTTCCTCCCGCGATATTACCGCACAGATTGATCTTCTGATAGAGTTCTTGGGAAAACATTCCGTGCCCTTTTTAATCCATGCCATCGATCAAACGGATCGGGGAGGCGATCGTTCCCATTGGAAACCTTTTTTACAAGGCGACCTCCCCTGGTTACACTTCATCGGAAAAATAAAAAATGTCTGTTCCGAATTAAAGTGTTTGCTATTTGAGTACGAAAATTGGGATATGGCAAAGGAAGGGATTGAACGCATCACCAATCGCGATTCGTTGTGAAACAATCCCGTCTTGATTGTCGTAAAAATCAAAAACGGGAAAAACGAATATGATGGATTTATTCACCGTACTTTTAATAGCATTTTTTATTTTGTTAATTATCCAGATTATTGCCCTGATTCGTATTCGCATGATCATCGTACGCTTGCGCAGCATCATGAATGTGGTCACGCCCATTCTACAAAAAACGCAATTCGTGCACCGGGCCAATAGAATCAATACGCATACCTGTCAATTTTGTAAATTTCGCCAGGCTTACATCAAAACCACGGCCAGCGGTGAAGAAGATTTTTATTATCGTTGTAAGCTTACCGAGCGGGATGTGCGCTTAAACGATAGTTGCAAATATTTTGAACCGGAGGACGGCTTTTAAAAATTTTACTGTTCTAGCAGCGAGTTGGTTAAAATCGGTTAGCGGAAAAATTATCCCACCATCGTTTTCCCATTATCTTGTCCCATGATTTTTGTAATCATTTTTTCCTAAAAAAAATTGTTGGAATTAATACAAAATTATTTTATTTTTCTGTCTTCGATTTTAATGGAAGGAGCAGGGCTATATGCCGGCGGCGAATACGCACCATCTTGATCCGCAATTTTTAGCCAAAATGGGCAATTTGGAACTCATTGCCCGCACGGTGGTGGAGGGTTTTATTACCGGATTGCACAAAAGCCCTTTTCACGGTTTTAGCGTGGAATTTTCCCAGCACCGGCCCTACATGCCGGGGGATGCCCTGCGTTTTGTCGATTGGAAAGTTTACGGTCGTACCGACCGTTATTACATCAAGCAATTCGAAGAAGAAACCAATTTACGTAGCTACATTTTGTTGGATGTGTCTTCTTCCATGGGTTACCGGAGTGCGGGACTTAGCAAATGGACCTATGCCTCGTATTTGACTTCGGCTCTGGCCTATTTGCTGTTGCATCAGCGTGATGCAACCGGATTGGTGTTGTTCGACGATGCCATCCGCCTGCAAATGCCACCGCGTTCCATGGGCTCCTATCTGCGGCTCATGCTTGGCCATATTGAGCAGGCTCAGTTGGGAAAAGATACCTCGATTGCACCGGTGTTGCACAAGATCGCGGATCAATTCCGGCGTCGCGGGCTTATTATTTTAATTTCCGATTTATTGGACGATCCGCAGGAAGTAATCAAGGGTTTGAAACATTTTCGTCATGATAAACATGAAGTTTTGGTTTTTCACATTTTGGATCGGCAAGAGGCGGAATTTGAATTTAGCGGGAATGTTTTGTTTAAAGATTTGGAGAGCGGAGAGCGGGTGAAGACTCAGCCGTTTTTTATTCGAAATCAATATCGCCGGCGTTTTCAGGCTTTTTTGAAATATTATCAATTGGAAACCAGTAAAAATAATATCGATTATCAGCCCATGTTTACCGATGAACCTTTAAATGTGGCGCTGACCAAATTCTTAAGTAAAAGAAGAAGGTTGTTTTGATGGAAGAAAAGAGACTAACACAAATCGTATCGTGCGCCGGCTGAGCGAGCAAGGTGCATCCAGAGGTTCTGGATAAGATACTGGGGAAACTGCGGGTAAAGGCCCACGATCGTTTGTTAGTCGGCAATGATTCTGCTGATGATGCCAGTGTGTACAAAGTAAACGATTCGTTGGCCATTATCATGACCACGGACTTTTTTACGCCCATTGTGGACGATCCGTACATTTACGGCCAAATCGCGGCTGCCAATTCCTTGAGTGATGTTTTTGCCATGGGCGGAACGCCCATTCAGGCTATTAATGTTCTGGGCTTTCACATGGGTAAGGTAAAGCCGGAAACCATTGCCAAAATTCTGCAAGGCGGGATGGACAAGGCTTTGGAGGTGGATTGTGTCGTCGCCGGCGGACATTCCATTCAGGATCAGGAAATACTGTACGGCCTGGCTGTTACGGGTATCGTGCATCCCGATAAGATCTGGCGCAATAACACGATCCGTAAAGGGGACGTTTTGGTTCTAACCAAGCCGATCGGTACCGGAGTGGTCACGACCAAGCTGATGCACGGAGAAGGTACTAAAAAACAGGAAGAAGAAGTGATCAGCAGCATGAGAGTGGTTAACGCCGCACCTGTTCAATTGGCTTTGCAGCATCATATCGAGGTTCATGCCTGTACCGATGTTACCGGATTTGGGCTGGTGGGTCATCTGGATGAAATGCTGTCCGGCAACGATGATCTTTCCATTCGTTTGTTTCTCGACAAAATTCCCACGTTCGAGGCATTTAAAGAAGTCTTTGAAGATTATTCGGCCTGGCCCGGTGGATTGCACGGTAATATTCTGCATGCCAAAGAGATTATTGCGCATAAAGAAGATATCATGGATCCCAAATATTGCGTTTTGTTTGATCCGCAAACGAACGGCGGGCTGGTTCTCTCTTTAAAACGTGAAGAGGTGGCACATTTGAACCGGTTGTTAAAGCAAAGCGGCTATCCTTTTGAAGCCACCGTAATCGGCGAAGTGGTCGAGCGTGGAGCCAATAAATTTATTTTAGAAGAATAGACGGTTCCGAAATGGCTGCAAGACGGGTTCGGGTGAAGGGTAGAATGGGGATTGGGTTGAACGGTTGAATGGAGAATAGTAACCGGGAATTTGTCCGGCGAATGCCGGATCTTCGATTCGTCGAGAGCCGAATCTACGATCCGCCGCCGGCCGGAGCAATTTACCCTTATCCCTTAACCCTTTACTCTTTACCTTTCCCTTTTACTCTTTTTCACTCACATTCCGCTATTTCCGCAATGCATTAGTATTTTTCAATTGCGGCAAGATCAATTTCTTCCTATCGGAACTAATGCCATCTCTTTGCAAATAAAAACAGGGCATTCCTTTATTCTTATCACAATTATCCCTATTTTAAAATCGTAAATTCAATACATTCAGTAAATTTGTAAAACATTAAGCGAGAAATTATGCACCGCTTAAAATATCTTGGTTTTTGTGTTTTATTCTTTTTTTTATTTTTCTCCCGTGCCGTAAATGCTCAGCCCTATTCCTACGTTTATCGCGGGCAAACCGTGGAGCTACAGGTAGTACCCGGGCAACTGGTGGTACAGTTCAAACAAAAGCAAACAGTAACTTCGGCCAGGCGCCTTTTGCAAAGGGAAATCCCGGTGAGCTTCCGAAACCGATTATTGGATCGCCAGGGGCACTTTCAATTGTTGTCCCTAACCCGGTCCTTAAGTGCAACGGAACGCGAATCCGTAATGGAAGCATTAGATAAAAACGAAAACCTGCTCTTCGCCGCACCGGTTTTGCGTCAAGCAAACGGACACGTTCGCTTTTTCTTTAATCGCACTTTTTTGGTGCGTTTTAAACGAGAAATAACTCTGAATCAGATTTTAGCCTTAAATAGCCGACATAATGTGCTTGTCTTAAAAGAATTACCCGATAATACCTTCCTGTTACAGGCCGGTGTGGGCACGGACGGTTTGCAGGCTTCCGCGCAATATCTTGCTTCGGAAGCGGTGCGCTGGGCCCAGCCCAATTTTTATTATTTGGATTGGGAACTACTGAACGCTACCGTCAACGATCCGCTTTGGCCGCAACAATGGGCCCATAAAAACACGGGGCAATCGGTGGCCAGCGGGGCAAAAAGCATGTTTCCACAAACCGTACGCGGCATTCCCGATGCGGATATGGATGTGGATAGGGCTTGGGATGTTTTGGTGGAGAACGGTGGGCAAGCCGGTGGTAGTTCCGATATCTTGGTCGCCATGTTAGACAGCGGCATCGATTTGGATCATCCCGACTTGCAGGACAATTTGTACAGTACGGGGAAGGACTTTTCTCCGGATCAGGGTAGCGACGCCAACGATGTGCAGGGCCATGGCACCAGTACGGCCGGAATCGTGGCCGCCGTAGGCGATAACGGCCTTGGAGTAGCCGGTATTGCTTTTAATGTGAAGTTGTTACCCGTTAAAATTTTTACCACCTACGGCATGGCCGATGATGCCGATATTGCTCAGGCCATTGATTATGCCTGGCAAAACGGTGCGGATGTTTTAAGCAACAGTTGGAGTGGCTCTACTCAAAATTCCGTTATCGACGATGCCATCCATCGGGCTAAAACCCAGGGGAGGGGCGGAAAAGGCTGTCTGGTCGTTTTTTCCAGCGGCAACGAAGGACACGGTACCGTAAGCTATCCGGCTTTTTTAGACGATGTTGTAGCCGTGGGCGCTTCCAATATGTTTGATGAAAAGAAGAATCCCGGCAGCCACGATTTTCAGCGTAATTGGGGCGGCAATTACGGCAATGCGCTGGATCTGGTAGCCCCCACGATCGTCTATTCTACGGATATTGCGGGTAGTGCAGGTTACGATGACGGGGATTATTTTGATCATTTCGGCGGCACTTCCGCTGCCTGTCCGCAGGTGAGCGCCGTGGCTGCTTTGATCCTTTCGGCCGATAGCACCCTCACGGCCGATGCCGTGCAAAACATTTTACAAAAATCGGCCGATAGAATCGATCGCTACCCGTTCGATCAAAGCGGTTGGAATAAACATGTGGGCTACGGCCGCGTTAATGCGTACCGTGCCGTACGTTTGGCTCTGGGCCAAAACGGTGATGTGCCTCTAATTTCCCTTACCCCGTTGCAACCCACTTCCGAGGTAAGCGCCCGTACGGTTACGGCTTTTATTTCTGACGATGACGGTCTGGCCTCGGATGCCGGGCATGAACCGGCCCTGTTTTATCGAACGATTTTTCAAAACGACACCAGCGCCTGGTTCAAAATTACCGACACCGACGGCCCGCTCGGCAATGAATACGATTTTACCATCCCGGCTCAAAGCTGGGGAACGCAGGTGGAATATTATTTGCGCGCTACAGACAATTCCACCGATTCCTTGACTGCCACTTTCCCCTCTTTCGGTAAGTCCGGGCAAACGCCGCCTTATGTGTTGCATTATTTTGTGGGTGATTTCGAAACAATTACCTACACCAGTTCCGACGTGCCCGTTTCCATTGCCGACGATAATGTGTATTACACATCTCAATTAACGGTCAACGATCAACGCCCGCTCGTGGATGTAAATGCAACCATTAGCATTTCCAAGCACATCGAAGATTTGGCCGTGGCTCTGGAAGCACCGGATAGTACGGCCTCGGGAATTGTCAGCCACAATGGAGAACCCGGTGATGCTTATTCCAATACGGTTTTGGATGACGAAGCCACCACGCCCATTACCGAGGGAAGCAGTCCGTATGCCGGAACGTATTTACCGGATAATGCCCTCTGGGTTTTTGACGGCCTGCCCGCAAACGGAACCTGGACTTTACGCGTTTACGACGACACCTATTACAATAACGGCGGTTCCATCGACGGGTGGAGTTTGGATATGACCTACATGAAGCCGGTTAACCCACCGGTGGTTAGTGACATTCCCGATCAAACCATTGATGAAGGCGGTTCATTCACTCAATTCGATTTGGA